>CAJQOX010000048.1 GCA_905480075.1 uncultured Aureispira sp.
CGAGTTTTGTCCATTGTGCTTCCGCAGAAGTTGAAGAAAGGGTAATAAAGGCAAATGAGGCAATAAAAATCAACAGTAAATTTTTCATAATTATTAATTTGAATGGAGTTATTTGAAATATTTAAATTTGGAATCCTAATAAAAAAGATTATGCCAAAAACTAAAAACATTTCAGATTGATAATATTCAATTGTGTTTACAGTACTATGACTATGGGTTGAACGGAAGGTTTAATCTCCATAATTTTTTTATTTTAAAATCTTTGAATCATCTTGCACATATAATCATTATTAATAATTAAATTTTCCACATGATATTTTTTTTTATAACAGTTTCAATGAAATCTAAAATTAATTCCCTTTTATATGCTAAATTCGGAATCTATACATCTACAAGAATTTTCAATATAACCAGCACAAAAAAATTAAAAGATAAAAATGAAATTAATATTTCTGCTTACAGGTTTACTGACAACGTTACAAATAATGGCTGCAGACATTAAGATCGAAAACATAAAGGCAAACGGCTATGAATTTGTTTGCCGTACAATAGGCAACCCTGCGGAGGGGGAAGCGATGATATTATTACACGGCTTCCCGGAAACTTCACACATGTGGGAAGAAACAATGCAGCATCTTCATGAACAGGGATTTTATTGTATCGCTCCGGATATGAGAGGATACAGTCCGGGCGCAAGACCAAAAGGGGTGAGGAATTACGGAATAAAAGACATAGCGAAAGATATTATCTTAATTGCAGAAGCAAAGGGAATTGAAAAATTCCATCTGACCGGGCATGACTGGGGCTCGGCGATAGGATGGTCTATTGTGGGCCTGTATCCAGAAAAAGTAAAGTCATGGATAGCCATGTCAGTCCCTCACCTCAGCGCTTTGGGAGAGGCAGTAAAACGAGATTCCGCACAAAAAAAGATGAGTGGATATGCCAAGGTATTTCAACTTAGGTTTTTACCTGAAATGGTTCTGAAAGGAAATGATTTTAAGCGATTAAAGCAAGAATGCTGGTATTTGTCAGATTCTTCAGAAGTTGCGGCATACAAATCCGTTTTTAGTCAGAAAAGGGGAATGACTACCTGCCTTCATTATTATAGAAAAAACTGGAATAAGATGATAGAAATTGCAGTATCTCTCAATATCTCCGCTGTTAAAACGCCTACCACTTTGATTTGGGGGTCAGAGGATACCGCTTTGGGCCGTAAAGCGGTAGAAGAAAGCGATCAGTATATGAAGGGCCCCTATGAACTTGTAGAGCTGAAGGCCTCGCATTGGCTGATTCAGGATGCAAGAGATAAGGTGTGGGAAGCAATCGATGCGCATCTGAAAAAATATAAATAATCAGAGGACGCAACGCACTCCTCCCCTGTCCATTTCCACGACACATTGATTGCAACGGGTACACCCCGATTTTGTAATACTTCCCTTTTCAATTTTTATCAAAAAGTCAGGGTCGTGAATCAGTGCCCTTCCGATAGCGATAAGATCGAAGCCTTCCTTCATGACCTCTTCAATTCCTTGTGCAGAATCAACACCCCCCAGATAAACAAGGGGCATTTTCACCGCCTTTCGTATTACTTTGGCCTGTTCAAGAAAAAAATTAGGCTCGAACTTATATTTTTTAATAATAAAGGGACCAAATAAAGCCATAGTAAATTTCTCGGCAAGGGAGGTTCCGTTCTGAATCATACCTTTCAGTGGTATGCCCCCTCTCATCAGGTAGAAAGGCGTTTTGGAAGTAAAGCCACCACTAAGGACAAGGGCATCGCAACCTGCTTTTTCCAGTTCCTGAGACACATAAACAGATTCATCCAGTGTAAAGCCACCTTTGAAGCCATCCGACAGGTTGAGTTTCACCAAGACAGGAAAATCCTTGCCCACTTTATCTTTAATATTGTTAAATACCTGCAGAGGATAGCGGGCCCGATTTTCAATAGTTCCTCCATATTCATCCTTCCGTTTATTGGTCCAGGGGCAGAGAAACTGACTGAGCAGATAACCATGTCCCATATGCAATTCCACCGCATCGAAGCCAATATTTTTCAGTGCCATTGCTGCATTGGCAAAATCGTCAGAGACCTTTCTGAGATCTTCACTTGTCATGGCTTTTGAAAACATAATTCCCGACATACAGCCATATTCATTAAAAACCCGGCTTGGAGCGAGCGGGCGTTTCTGATCGGTATTTTTAGAGAAGTAGCCACAGTGCGTCAACTGAATAGAGACCTTTCCTCCGGCATTATGTACAGCGTCTGCCAGTTCTTTGAGCTTTTCGAGGCTTTCAGGGTGAATATACATCTGCGTTTTGAAAGTTCTTGCATCCGGAGAAACGGCACCATAGGAAACAGTAGTGAGGGCCACTTTCCCTTTCGCCATAGAAACATGGTGGTCTATCAATTTCTGATTGGGAATCCCATTGTCGTACATACCTTCAAAGGTGGCCGTTTTGATGAAAGCATTCTTTAAAATCGTTGACCCGATTATTCTCTTTTGAAAAGCACTATTCATCATACACAATTTTTCTAAAAAACAAATAACATTACCATTGCATCCCGAGGTTAAACATCAGAAAAGCCAATTTATCCCTTTCTTCTTCTATCACCTTTTCAACCGATTTTCCGGCACCATGCCCTGCTTTGGTATCAATACGAATGATCGTGGGCATTTTTCCTGTATTAGCTGCCTGTAAAGCGGCGGCAAACTTGAAAGAATGCGCCGGCACTACCCTGTCGTCATGATC
>CAJQOX010000049.1 GCA_905480075.1 uncultured Aureispira sp.
TGTTCGCAGGCAAACATTTTGCCGGTTCTACCAAAGCCTGTAGCGATCTCATCGGCAATCAGCAGGAGTTTATATTGTTCGCATAAACGTTTGATATGTCTGAGGTAATCAGGGGAATAGAAACGCATCCCTCCGGCGCCCTGTACTACAGGTTCGAGGATAAAGGCAACTGCATTTGCGGCATTCTTTTCAAAGAACAATTCAATTTCCTGAATATCCTGAGGAGTCAGTGATTCTTCAAAACCTTTTTGGGGCGCCTCCATGAAAGCATGTTTGGGCATAAAATCGGAGAACAGGTGGTGCATGCCCGATACCGGGTCACAGACAGACATTGCACCGGAGGTATCGCCGTGATAACCCTTGCGAAGTGTCAGGAATATTGATCTGTGGGTATTTCCAAGCGCATGTTGGTACTGAATTGCCATTTTCATGGAAACTTCCACAGAAACGGAACCGCTGTCACAGAGGAAGACTTTGTTGAGACCTTCAGGAGTTAAGGCGACCAGTATTTTTCCTAACTCAATTGCAGGTGCATGTGTCAGTCCGCCAAACATCACATGGGACATTTTATCGAGTTGATCTTTTGCAGCCTTGTTGAGAACCGGGTGGTTATATCCATGAATAACACACCACCAGCTAGACATACCGTCAAGGAGTTCCCTGCCATCAGACAAACGTATCTTTGTTCCGTTGGCAGATTCTACCGGATAGACTTTCAGGGGGTCATTCAATGAAGTATAGGGATGCCACAGATGTTCGCGGTCGAAATCGATATCATCTTTGCTTAATGCAGATATAACCTGAGCATCGGGAAGTTGTATTTTTTTCGACAAAACTGAATATTTAGATAAAGAAAACCGTAAAAGCAAGCACAAGGTAAGCTTTTCAAATATCATCCTTTAATAATCAAAAGATATTTGTATTTTGGCGTAAAAATAAAAATTATGTCAACAACTATCAGTCTAAAAGAAAAAATAACCAAAATAGCCCCTGTTTGTGGGATAACAGGAGTTCTGTTTATTTCAATATGTTTTCTTTTTGCAGCACTAAGCTATGAAAACACCCGTTATGATTATTCAATTTTTAATCATTTTATTTCCGAACTAGGACATACCGGATGTTCTCCTTACTATTACATTTTCAGTGCGGGCTTATGCTTAGGAGGGATAATGTCTACAATTTTGCTGGCGGGTTTTTCTTTCTATCTTGGGAACAAGATAGCAAAGGTTGGTCTTTTTACCGGAGTCATTTCGGGTACTGCTTGTTTTTTTGTAGGAGTATTCCCTGCTGATACCTACCTCTACCCACATTTGTTGGCCGCATTAACATTTTTCTTTGGGAATCTGATAACTGCCGCAATTTTCACGATGTCTATCTATACAGACAAAGAGGAAAAAATTCCTACATGGTATGTTATCCCCGGATTAGTTGTTGTCATTATCGGAATTATTTTCTTATCCCTTCCTACCGAATCTGTTGCTGAGTTTTTGAAAGACAGAGAAGCCTATATACGTCCTGATTACTGGATGAATGCAATATTTGAATGGCTGGTATTTTTCAGCCTTTCAATTTGGCTTTTAATAATTTCAATATTTCTAAAAAGAAAAACAAAAAAGTAATCTTATCAAAAAATAATAAACTCAAAACGCTAACATTTTTTCTAAGATCAGACAAAACAAACAGACCATTAAATGGGATGCAGGTCTGAAAAGTAAAATGTATAGATGGGTTTAAAAGTAGTTTTGAGTTAAATTAATTAAATCAATCCAAGGTATTTTTCAAAGGAGGAATATCTCTTTCCCTTTTTCGTTCGTTATTTTTTTTACTGGGTTTATCGGCTTTTGCTAAAGCTATTATTCCAAAAATCAGAAAAAGAATAAGCCCTACAAGAAGAATCAGCATAAGGAAAATTCCAAGAACCCACAAAGCAAGTCCCGACCATCCTCCCGGCCCATATAGCAGAAAAATTAAAATAACAATAATTGCCACTAAGAGAAGAAAGGATATAGTCAGAAAAGTAATCCCCCTGGCTTTTGATTGAGTTTGGTCAGGCTTTCTGTATTTTCTGCGGGCTTTCCTGAAAAGTTTCTTTCTTTTTTTCTTTCCTTTTTTATAATTTTTATCAACCGGTGGAGGAACAGTACCTGTATTTGAGTACGAAGAGGATACAGAAGCAGAATTAAGAGAAAAGCATTGAGCCTCATTGTAATTAAAAAAAAACAAAGAACAGAAAAACAGGAATAAACTAATCGTTTTCAATTTTCAGATATTTATAGATGAAATAATCTTTGTACGATAATCCATTATAATTAAAGCATACAAATTGATAATAAAAAATATAAAAAAAGAGGTGATTGTTAATTAATAGAATTTAGTTAAAAAGAAAAACAATTAACTAAAAAAAGTAGTCTCCAAAAACTTTATAATATATAAAAGAGAAACAATGGCGAGTGCGGCCCAGATAAAAACGGGGACCTGCGTTTTTAAAGAAAAATTCCTGAGCATAGACTCGAGGTTTTTGCGGACAGAGTCATCCAATTTAAGTTTCAAACCTTGTTTTACCATTGCAGAAGCTCCGTCACTACGTCCATGATTTTGAATAAGCACCACGGAGAGACTATAAATTTCAGTACCGATTAGATTTCTGACTGAAGTAAAATAATCAGGCAACATATTATACAGTTCTATTGTCCTGTTGGGCAAATAAGAAAGCAATTCTCTTTCCGACATATGCAGCAGTCCGTTTTCCAACTGCAGGTGTCTGAGATCTTTAATCGTATTACTAATATATATATTAGCATGTTTATAGCATCTGTCTTCAAAATCACCGATCATAGGCAGGGATTCAGAAGAAAGAAGGTTTAGTGTGTCTTTGTCATTTGTTTTGAGAGCCTGCAAAAATGTTTCACCAAATTGCCTGCCGAAATAAGGAGCAATAAATTTCCAGAAATCACTATCCTTTGTTGTTTCCACTTTATTACTGTTCCTAAAATAATTGAGATGCCCATACTCAAGGAAATTTAGTAACTTCTTATATTCAAAGATGGCAATATGAAATTGACGGGTATAGTAATTATCCAGTTCTTTTAATAATCTGAGGACCTCTGATTTGAGAATTTTTGTTGAGCCTATCTGAACGATATCATCCGGTGAATTATATTTAACCCTTTCAATTACCTGATCGTGGTTAGATTTGAAAATAGCATCAGAACTATCAATTGATAGGTTAAAAAGTTTGAAAGGGCTAAAATAAACTGACATTGAATTAAATTTAATAAGGGCTAATTGGCAAGATACAATTATTAAGTATAAAAAGGGAATTTAATCACTTAATGTTTTGAAAAAAAATCAGAAAATTGTAAAAAATGAATTTTTGAATTAAAAACCTTCATTTTAATTGATAAAACGGGGGTATTCAGATAAAAAATAAAAGGAATAAACCTGAAAGCATATATAATTTCAAACCGCTGCTTAAGCCATGAAAATCTGATCTATTGCTAGCCCTTGAAGTAAATATAAAAAGTAAAACCATTGGCAATAATAGCAGCAAGCAAAGATATATAATACCTGTCCCTGAATTTAAACTATATAAAAGATAGAATTCAACAAGGAGTAGGCAAATAATAGAAAAGTAAGAAATATAAATAAAAAACTTTGAGATTCTGACTCCTGCTACAACCGGCAAAGTGCGGCAATTAAATTTTTCATCCCCCCTGATATCTTCAATGTCTTTAACAATTTCACGAGCGAATGTGGTATAGAATGCAAACGCAGTATAAAGATATAGATGAATTTGCCAGTAATAAGACAAATGATCATATTGAAACCACAAAACTTCAAGTACAACCAAAGCAGAAAGAAAGGCAACAGTTAAATTACCCGCAAGAGGTAGTTTTTTAAGTTTATAAGAATAAATAAAAAGTAAAAAAACGGAAGAAATAAAAACAACAGTCAACAGGAGGTCCAAAAAAACAAGTGAAAGAATGATAGCTGTACAATTAAAAAAAATATAGCAGAACAAAGCATTTTTTCTTTTTATATACCTGTCGACAATCACCCGTTCCGGTTTATTAATTAAATCCACTGAAAGGTCCATCAAATCGTTGACAATATTTCCTGCAGCAGCAATCAGAACTGTTCCGGTAGTCAGAATAAAAAAACTAAAAAAATCCTGTCCCGGGAAATTACATGATACAAATCGCAACAACATCATTGTTAATAAAATAATTAACAAATTGGGCGTGCGAATAAGATACAGGAAGTGTTTCATTTAAATAAATCAGGAAGCTTTCAGGTTTATTTTTAATTTACCACAAAGGCATCAGTTAATCACAATTTTGATTACATCAGAATTGACAATAACAAAATACATACCTGCAGGAAAATCAGCAACATCAATTTCGATCAGATCAAATTCAGAAAAAGAAGAATAGACAAGCATTCCCATATTGTTTACTATTTTCACTGAAGCCTCAGCAGATAGCCCTTCAACAAAAATTCTGTCGGTGGCCGGATTGGGATAAACAGACAAAGAAGAAGGTTCTTCAAAGCTAACTTCAAGACCTGTTACAAGATTGATATAGGTACAGCCTCCTGTACTGACCGGGTCAAAGACAGAAAAAACGACAATGTCCCCGTTGTTAAAACCACCAAAGTTATTTGGATCGTATGAAGGTGAAGAGGCGATTCCTACTCCAATAAAACCTTCAGAAGAGGGGTCACCATGATCGTTTGTAAAGCCTGTTGCACTGTAATCATCAACATCCTGAATCAGGGCAGCCCTGCGATGTCCCCATGCACTGCCAAGGTCTTCGTAAAGCCAGTCATAGACAGCATGTTCTACGACGAAAGTATTTGCAGGGCCACTTGTAAAGAAGGCAGCAAGATTTTCAGCATAAGTCATAAAAGAATGACAGCTTATTCCAACTGATGAATCTATTCTGCTAAAGGGTGTGGAATTATCAGAACCTGTATGAAAAAAAGTATTGTTGGCAACCTGATCATCGGCATGTGCCTGAGCAGCAGCATCCACCAATGATTCCACCCCCTCAAAAGGCAATCCGAGGACAGGGCCTGAACCGTAGTCGACCCCTGCCCTGCAAGTACGTTCTGCATTCATCAGAAAAAGTACCTTTTCGTCATCTGTCCGTGAAGACCAATCGATTGGCAGCGAAAGGTTTCCGAGACTGTTTGTGGCAAGAGACAGCTGAGTTTCCTCAGCTCTTCTTGCATTATCGAAGGTAGTTTCAAGGTCTGAATTTGAACTGACATTAAAGGCCCAGTAAAATCCATCCTGACCTACATCGGTTAGAAGGTCTGTGGGAGACTGAGCAGGTAATTGTAAAAAAAACGTCAAAAGAAGCAGAGTTGCATAGTATTTCATCTCTCAGATATTTACATTAAAAATTGATTAATTATAGGATTAAAGTAGATAAAAATAATTGAAATAATTCCATTGACAGTAACAATTTTCAAAACTAAAGATTAAAGGGTGCAACAATTTTGAAGCTGAGAATCTTTTTTATACTTTTACACACTTAAATAAATGATTAATAAATATCAGAAAAAAAAGATTAATGGACTTAAATCTAATTGGAAAAAATGCAATGGTTTGTGGCAGCACACAGGGAATCGGTAAAGCCGCTGCTCTTGAATTAGCTAAGATGGGGGCAAGCCTGACACTTGTGGCAAGAAATGAAGATCGGTTAAAAACCTCTTTAGCTGAATTAGATAGTTCTAATGGACAAAAGCACCGTTATCTTTGTGCCGATTTTTCTAGTCCTGATGGTTTGAAGAAAAAGCTTGACAATTATCTTTTGGATGGAACGACCATACATATATTGATCAACAATACCGGTGGTCCATCAGGTGGCCCGATCATTAAAGCAGGAATCGACGAATTCCGCTGGGCTTTTGAGATGCATCTTATATGTAATCATATACTTACTACCTCTGTTAAGGCCGGCATGAAAAAAGCTGGATACGGCCGCATAATTAATGTAATTTCCACTTCTGTCAAACAACCACTGAACGGATTAGGGGTGTCTAATACAATTCGTGGTGCAGTGGCTAGCTGGGCAAAAACTATGGCCAACGAATTAGGTGCTCATGGAATAACGGTCAACAATGTCTTACCCGGGGCTACTAATACAGCAAGATTACAATCAATTATACAAAACAAAGCAAAAAAACTGGGAAAAAGCATTGAAGATACCTCCTCCTCAATGAAGAGTATTATTCCTGCAGCAAGATTTGCTGAAGCTTTTGAAGTGGCAAATGCTATTGCCTTTCTGGCTTCACCTGCTGCCTCTTATATTAATGGAATAAATGTTCCTGTAGATGGAGGGAGAACAAAATGTTTGTAAAGGGTACCCACTTAAATATCCATAAAAACAATACTATGATAACTTGTAATGGTAAACAGTTTGAAATCTTTCTGAAAAGCGAAGAAATCCAAAAACGCCTGGAACAGGTCTGTGGCGAGATAAACAAGGATTACGCTGATAAAAAACCTGTATTTTTGGGTATCCTAAATGGTGTATTCCGGGTTGCCGGTGACGTATTTAAATATGTAGATGTAGAATGTGAGGTCAGTTTTGTAAAGTTAAAATCCTATATAGGGACGGGTAGTAGTGGAAAAATAACTAAAATGCTCGGATTGGATACAGATTTGGAAGGGCGTCATGTGATTCTCATTGAAGATATAGTAGATACCGCAAGGACACTACATAATTTTCTACCGGAACTACAGAAACAGAACCCGGCTTCAGTTTCCATACTTACTTTATTGGTAAAACCGGATGCAATGGAACATGATATAGACCTGAAATATGTAGGCTTTTCAGTGCCGAATCATTTCCTGGTAGGTTATGGTCTTGACTATGATGGTTTCGGAAGGGAATTGAATGATATTTATCAGATAGCTGAATAATTTGAAATATGGCAGGTTTTTATGCTGAGAATTATAAATCTTTTCTTTTTTTGATTTGACTAATAATCGTCTTTCCCTGTTCTTCACTATTTAAAATAAACATCAGACTATGGCTTTCTTTCTCCGAAACAGTGATATTGATATCTTCTGATGGTCCGCTTAACTTATTATCCTCGATATCTTTTTTGATTACATTCTTAACCAACTTTTTGGTGGTCAGGTACATAAACTTTCCTTTAGAATCGTAATCTTTATAAAAAACTGATTTCACGTCGATTGATTTTACTGGACAAGAAATGTGCGTATACTCAACAACCTTATTATTGTAAGAATTAATATAATAATAGTGAAATGTGCCATCTTTAATGGTGTATACAGTTGTTTCACTATCATTATTCGTAAAAGCTTTGATACCCGCTGCTTTATAAGTTTTCGACCCCATTTTAACTTCATAGGTCGATTGTGCATCAATTTGTCCAATGTAAAAGAACAGGATTGCAGCTAGCAATATTAATTTTATTTTTTCAATCACTTCTGATATTTTTTAACTTATTGTTTATATAATGGGTTTATTACCATAGAATTTACTGAAAGATAAAAAATAAATAGTTAACTAATAGAGTTACCCTATAAATAATTATCCAATAAATATTCTCTTAATCAGACGTATACTTCATTAATATTCGAGCAAGCATATTTTAATACCCTGACTTACAGCAACTATGATGTCATAGTTATAGTGCGCCCTTTTCTTTATTAAAAAAGAAGGGCAAAAACTGATCATCTTGAGGAATTACTCGGAAACAGTGATAAGAAAACCCTTGTTTCCCTTATGCATGCAAATAATGAGGTAGGCACTTTGAATCCTATAGATAAAATATCGGAATTATGTAATAAATACCAGGCTTATTTTCATTCCGATACCGTGCAATCCGTTGGACATATTGCATTAGATGTATCAAAACTGAATTTAAATTTCCCGTTCGGGAACAGAAAATGTAGCCTCGATAGTTGGCATGGGACGGGCTTTGGAACAGGCAATAGAACTTCTGGAAGAACGTCGAACACAAATAGAAAATGTCCGCAATTATTTCATAAAAAAACTGAAAGAAAACTTTGCAGATATACATTTTAATGGTGATTATATGGGCGACTATTTATTCACCGTGCTCAATGTATCTTTCAAAACAGAAACAGCAGTAAATATGTTGTTGTTCAAACTTGATTTGAAGGAAATCAGTGCCTCGGGAGGTTCTGCCTGCAATTCAGGCGCTGTAAAGAGTTCGAGGGTATTAAGCAAATTGAATGTTCCTGAGGGCTATCATTCTGTCCGCTTTTCCTTTTCCCATCACAACAACATAGAGGAAGTGGATTATACTATTTCAAAGTTGCTGGAAATAATTTAGTCCTTGTTAATTTATCTTTCCTATCGATTCTGTCTGCTTGTTTTCAAAATTATTTTTGTTTGAAAACATTATTCGGCTGCCTGAAAATTATGACTTACCCAGAGATTTCCTTTGTATGATTTTATAATATTTCGATTGTTTGATTAAAGAAGGCTATAAGGGTCAGGGCTATAAAAAAAGAATAGTGAAATATTAATATTTTCCAATAAGAATTAATTAAATAATAATTTATTATAAAAATGGAGAGTTAAATCAAAAGGTTTTTTCAACAGATCATCATTAAACGGTTCTGACCAGTTTTTTCCTTAGGAGCACGATGAAGACAAGGAGCGACAAGACTTCCAGGATGATCAACCGCCAACCGCCATAAGTGACCAAGCCCTAAGCTAATAGTCCGTGCTTTGGGTTTAGCTCTATAATGAAGATCAAAGAAATATTCGCTTAAAAATGATTCAAACCCTTCCTCTCCTCCCCCATATAGTTTTTTGAGTTCATCCCGTATTTCGGGAACAAGTATTTTTTGTGTAGCTTGAGAATTTGGCAATATTTCACTTGACTCGCCATAGTAAGTGCATAAAAAGGTATCTATTGCTACAGAAGAGCGATCTACATGAAAAGAATACACATCGGTTGGAAAAAATGGGTAACTGTCATCTCTCTCATAGTTCTTGATCAGATTAATGACTGGAGATGCACCATGATCATGTAACACCTTCAAGTCATTTAAAAGAATTTCACGAGCATAAGCACCCTGTTCACTCAACTGAAGTTCACGAAGCTCCTCCTGGTCAAGTACAGCTATATTTTCTTTTAATTCTACCTTATTAACAATCTCAGAAAAGTCACCTTTTAGTTGGCGTGGCCAACAAATCGCATTAATTTCTCCATAAAAAGGCGTGGAAACAAGACTTTGAAAATTCGTGACACCGTGAATTTGATTCTCTGCATGAATTAAATCTATCATAATGCTAAATATTAGGTATCAGGAGTAATAATACCCTGGATTAAAGTAATTTAAGATGACATAGAGGAGTTTAGTGAATCTTGACAATTAACCAAAACGTTTCACAAAACTGCAATTTAATGCAGAATATTTGTAGTTGGAATACTTGTTATTTAGTACAAATAACCTCTATTTTTTCCCTTAAAATCATTGTAAAAATTAATTTCTTGATTCTCTGTCCAATTATTTTTATTTTTCACGCCATTAGGTGCCTATGTCAAATCTTAGTTTCAAAAATATCCACTAAAGATTTGGATGTACTGCTTTTTAATGCAGTTTAGGTTTTCTTATGGGCTTTCTTATTTATAAATCCACAATAAAACATTTTCATGTGATTTTTGCAATAGACTATCTATAATTCTCATTTGTTGATCAGAAACTGCTGGACAACCCCATCCTTCTGCTGTCCCATTTGGAAATGTCTCATGATTTGCTATCATTTTCCAAGAGTGTAAAACAATAACTCTTGATAAAGCATTACTATTGGTACTCTCTAAACCATGAAGTTTATAATTAACATTAATACCCCAATTGCTATATCCTCTATTTCCAATTTTGTATTTCCCAAGGGAAGCGAGATGGCTGTCTGGAATGTTACTAAAAACAGGAGCATTTTTAGTTTCATCTCCAGCCCATGGATTATTACCACAGCCATGGGAGCATAAACCAGAGCTTATAATTGAATCTGTTTTAAAATTATAAATATATAATCTGTTTTTCCCAGAATGCACCCGCATATCAATAAGGATACATAATTCAGTATTAAGGTTATTTCCTTTACAATACTTTAAAGCTTCAGCAGCCTTGCTCATCAAATTGGTAGAAGAAGGTTTTTTATCAGTAGAACAACTAAAAATAAATGTTGCTATTAAAATGGATGTAATAAAGAATTTGTTACTCATATCTTCGGTTTTATTTCATGATTCTTCGAATTCATAACTGATCCTTTACACCTCATAATTCATACCTCATCATTCATAATTAGCTTCGCTGATCCCGAAGGCACAACGCAGCTAATCTTCGATTTATTTCATGATTCTTCAAAATAGTGGGGTCTTACGGTGCCACGGAATTTTGATCGCTAAGTGTTGTAACTGTTTTTATAAATTATTAATTAGTGGCTTTACATCTTAGCTAAAATCATTACCGATTATAAGTCTTTATAAAGATTTTTTGCCTTTTTGGTGAACTTGTAATAAATATTATCGTCCTTAGATGAACGCCTTTTGGTGCCGTTATCGATCACTTGTGTTTTAAACAACGGAACTATAAACGGTTCTGCATCAATCAGGAAAAACCCTTTTGTACCGAACATGCTATGAATTGCTTGATAACCTCCTATACTTTCCAATACTAATCCTTTTGGAGGAGGTGTATCCCAGTTCAAGTAAATCCAAAGATCATCATCATGATATTTTTCTTTAAAGCTTATGAACGCTTCTTCTTTAAACTCTTCCTTAGATGCTAAAAAAGACAACAATTCTGATTTTGTAAATTCGTTTTTTGTAATAAATTCATTTAATATTTCTTTGGCGACCAAATCAAAATTAAAATTGATTGCAGCTGAACACTCATACAATTTTGGTTCTTCCAAGCGGTAGGGGTAATTAGTTTTTTCTAAATATCCAATTCCCTCACAGTTGCTACATACCGACTCGGTGCGGACCTCCTTCTTGATTAAATTCATGAATCCTTTTCTTTCAATACGGGATGAAACAATCTTACCCGTTCCTTTGCAATTTGAACAGGTAGTTTTTTCAAATATTTCCTTCTTACTCCTTTTAATTTCTTCATCTTCCACATATTTTGAAAGACGTTTCGCTCCAATAAGATTCACTTCATGATAACCAAAAATAGATGCAGCTATTTCAGTTTTTAGTTTTGATTCCTCTTCTATAGCAGCTAATAATCTTTTTATTTCTTTATAATTATCACAATCTCTATCAAATTCAAGTGAGCTAATATCAAGTGCTTTCAGGTTTATACCAACATCTTCAGCTAACAAATTCCTTAAGATAGCAACAGCTTCATCATTAATTTGTAAAACTTTTCTTTCTATTTGGAGAATGGGGATACCTTCATAGGTAGCATTGAAGCTTTCAACAACAGCCTTAATGTGTTTCGTTACCGTCTTTTTTACTGTCTTTTTAAAATCTTCGTATTCTAAATTTTTTAGAGGGTTTAACTTTACAAAACCTTGGTAGTCTGTTACTTGCAGGACATAAGATCCTTTTACTGCCAATGGAAGGGGAAGATCCGTAAAACGGGAATCAAATACATCAAAAAATGGAATATCAAAACGAATTCGAATGTAATCTGATAAGTTAATAAAATAGATTTCTGCTTGAAAAGGAGATTCTCCACCAAAAGCAGTTCCAACAATACTTGTTAGAATTGGAAAGTTTTCAGATTTTATAGTTTGATCATGAGGTCCAATAATAAAATCTTGGTTTTCTCCATTTTTTTGTTTGTAAACAAAAACGGCAAGCTCTCCATCTTTAACTCTTAAGCTACTTCCGTATCTTATGGCGTTTTCCTTTTTTTTACTATTTTCTTTTCCTGATGGTCGCCATTTCCAAACAAGGTATTCATGTTCGTCACAACGGATTACATCCATTAATCCGCTTTCTGACTTTTTTATATCCCCTTTTTTTTCTGCAGATTTAGCCTTTATGACTTTAGTGGAGGACGTATTATCTATTATTTTCTCTTTAGATAAGATTTTTACTGCATCATACAAGCCATCATAATCTTTTGAGGAAGTCCATCGTCCGGATTCACTAATCTTTACTATTTTTCCCGTTTCTTGACTTTTTAGCCATTCAAATTTCTTGTGATCTGCTCTAACCAGTATTGCTCTACCAGTTTCTGGAGTTAATCGATAGCGTTTTTTCTTTTTATCAAAGGTTATTGTATACGATTTGGACATTTTATTGAGTTTTAAATCTTTTTATCTCTTTTTAATATTAATTACAAACAACGGACTATTGTGGCATATAGCAGTTCCACGGGTGTGCTTTTTGTGCAGCAATGGGCTATAACTGTTTATTGGGTTTTTAGAAATGGCCCAACAAGGATTTTTGTGCATAAAATAAGTTTTACAGGTTGAAAATTAATTTCGAGGAGTGTAAATATCCGTCTTTTACCCAGATTTTTACTTAGTGTTTTGTGCAAATTCACTGTCAAAAATCATCCGGATTTTGAATAAATTTAAAACTATTTTTTTCGATTTTAAATTCTTAGCATTTTTTTTTTCGATTTCAATAAGTTTGTAAAAGAAACGACAAAAAAAGGAGGAGGTAAGAAACAGCTACAAAAAGCTATATTTTTCTACAAAACAAGCCACAATAAATGTCCCTGTAAAGATTTGGGTAAAATGTGTATCAATGCATTTTCACCTCTTTTCATAGGTGTTTTATTTTTTGAGTATAAGCATTTTTTATCCTTATTCTTAACTCTCTTGTTAATCAAAAATCATCAAATTGTATTCAATATTGCTATTAAAGTTTCTGGTTTTAGTCGCTTTTTGTAGTTTGGATTCACATAATGAAATTGGACAATTCCCTCACTTATTATAAATATTGCTGGAACAGGTAGGGAATGATGATCTTGTCCACTCCATTCTTCTAAATCAAGATTGTAGCTTTTTTTATATTTAGCAAATAATTTTTTATCTAATTGCCAATCTAAGCCAAAAGCACTTATAGCCTCTAGTTTTGAATCAGAATATACTTCTATTTCACTTTCTGATCTTTCGTTGGACTCCTCTAATTTTGATGATTGATCTACGGTGATTCCAAGCATGTCATAACCTAAAGAATCTACCTCTTCTCTAATAGCGTTTAATTCAGATAAATGTTCCGTGCAGTATCCACACCATGCCCCTCGGTAAAATATTAAAATCGTAGGTTTTTCGGAAATTAGTTCTGACAATAAAACTTCTTGATTATTCTTATCAATGATAGTTGCAATTGGTATTTCTTCTCCAACTTTCAATGGGCATATTTCAAACATTTGTTCTTGAGAATAAATTGTTTGGTTGCACAAAATTATTAGCAGTACGAAAATTAATCTCATCTTATCGTTTATTTTAATTGTAAAAATCTTGTTGTTTTGTTATTACCCATTCCGATTGGGTACAGGCATTGGGTCTAAGGCTAAATTTACGAATTTTAGTATAAATTTTACCAACATGCTAAGCTAAGTAAAATATGCAAAATAAACAAAAACCATTATCGTATAGCCTTTTTTTCTTGCCCATATAGAGGTATATGCAATTCGACGATGTCTATTAGTACTATGTAGATTTGCAGTGAGCTGCTCTTCCTCTTCCTGAAAAGCATCTAAAGTGGCCTCAGATTTTAAAAAACTAAATTTTAAGTTGCTTAATGCAAATTGAATATCATATTTATTGGGGGATGTCAAAATATTTTTTAGGTATGGATTCATCTCTCACTTATAACAAATGTGGTCAGACAGTAAATAAAGGATTTTATGGCTAAAAAAAGACTATGGATTTAATCAAAAAGTGAGCGTTTTATTTACATCTTATATTCATCCTTATCGGCTGGGAAGTATAAATTGAAGCTAACGATTGGGTATGACCTGTAGCTTGCCT
>CAJQOX010000050.1 GCA_905480075.1 uncultured Aureispira sp.
ATCGGCTTGAATGCTTCTTACAATTTATCAAAAAAATTAAGTGCCAATATCTCGGCTAATTTTGTGGCTACAGAAGGCAATGGACGCCCCTTAACAGGCTATGGAGAATCAGTAATGTCACAATACAATCAGTGGTTTCAGAGACAATTGGACATGAACCGTCTGAGAAATTACAAAAATCCTGACGGGACACAGAGAACCTGGAACAGGGCAAGTGAAAATGATGGTTCTCCTAATTACTGGGACAATCCTTTCTGGGAAAGATATGAAAACGGACAAACCGACAGGAGAGAAAGGTTATTCGGAAATGTGGGATTACAATATAAAATCACCGACTTCCTTAACTTCAGTGCACGTGCAATGACAGATTTCTACACAGACCGCAGAGAAGAGTGGGTAGCAGTTGGCGGTGTCAGGGAATCTAAATATTCTGAGAATGTAAGATTTTTGCGGGAGAACAACTACGAAGCAAAACTGGATTTCAACAAACGTTTCGGAGAAATCATCTCCTTGGGAGCTTTTGCAGGAATAAACTTCCGTAATAATATTTACAATCTGAATTCTGCCAGTACACAAGGCGGATTGAACACGGCAGGATTTTACAATCTAAGTAATTCAGTATCTCCCGCTGATATTTCTGATTACACCTCTGAACAGGAAATCTTTTCCTCCTTTGTGAATGCATCCGTAGGAATAAAAGACCTGGTATATGTAGATATGAGTTACCGTTTCGACCTTAACTCGACTTTACCAACAGGTAAAAACCTATATCATTACTATTCTTTCGGTGCAAGTTTAGTATTTTCTGAACTACTGCCAAAAAATGAAATTCTATCTTACGGTAAATTCAGAGCATCCTATGCACAAGCAGGTAACGGCACCACACCTTATCAGCTTGCCACCACCTATGTCACTAATACCAGCTTTGGTAATGAAGGTACAAGTACCGTTCCTGATGACCTGAACAATGCGGACCTGAGACCCGAAAGAACTAACTCTTTTGAGACAGGCCTTGATGTAAGATTTTTGAAAGGGAGAGTGGGACTTGACCTTACCTATTACAATCAGGTAACAAATGATATGATATTCGGAGTAACACAATCCGCCTCTACCGGATACACAACCCGTCAGCTTAATGCAGGAAAGGTTTTGAATCACGGAGTAGAAATCAGTGCAAACGCTACCCCGGTAAAAACAGAAGGCTTTGTATGGTCACTAGGTTTTAATTTTGCAAAAAACATGAATACCGTGCTTGAACTGACAGAAGGAACAGAAAATCTGCGCTTGG
Source organism: uncultured Aureispira sp. (assembly GCA_905480075.1). GTDB lineage: Bacteria > Bacteroidota > Bacteroidia > Chitinophagales > Saprospiraceae > Aureispira. The sequence goes on from CAJQOX010000050.1 coordinate 1,289, forward strand.
CATCTTTGTTCGGGCCCAGCCTGGAAGCAAGAGTTGGAGAATCCTATGGAACCTTCATGGGAACAGATTATGTTTACGACGACAATGGCAATAAGATAGTAGATGCCAACGGTTATTATGCCGTAACAGATGAGGTAGTAGCCCTGGGTTCTGTTCTTGCTGATTTCACAGGGGGCGTATCCACTACCCTTTCCTATAAAGGAATATCGCTATACCTTCTTTTTGATTTCCAGAGTGGAGGAAGGGTATTTTCGCTGTCAAATACCTGGGGTAAATACTCCGGAATGTTAGCAGAAACTACTGAAGGAGGCATCCGTGAAAATGGAATTGTAGTAGAAGGAGTCAGTGGTACACAGGATGCAAATGGTGTATGGACAACAGACGGCACTGTCAATACAGTAAACATAGACGCACAAGACCATTTCTTTGACAATCAAGGATATGTAATCAATGCTGCCGATATCTATGATGCTAGCTTCGTCAAATTCAGAGAAGCCCGTCTTGGTTACACCTTCCCTAACAAAATGTTGAGCAAGACCCCTTTCAGAGATCTGTCTTTATCGATAGTAGCAAGGAACCTTGCCATCCTACATAAAAATACCCCTAACATAGACCCTGAAGCAGCACTAAGCAGCGGCAACATACAGGGCTTTGAAGGGGGGCAATTGCCTACAGAAAGATCAATCGGAATCAATCTGAAATTAAAATTTTAATCATCAATAAATCAGAAATAACATGAAAAATATATCATTAAATAAATACCTGAAATTCGGTCTGATCAGTTTATGTATCAGTATGATCTTCAGTGCCTGTGACAAGCGATTTGAAGAACTGAATACCGACCCGAACGAACCGAGCAGCACTTCCACCTCATTTTTGCTGACAAATGCACAAAAGAGCATGATGAATTACACCTGGGACGAATGGTTTAACGGCCGGAGAGGCAATCAGTTGGCACAGTACTGGTCATCGAATCAATACAGCAATGAATCGAGATATCAACTCAGAACTAGTATTACAAATAGTTATTGGGGATTATTTTATTCAGGCTCCTTACAGGATTTGCAGGAGATTATCAGGCTTAATGAAAATAGTCCTGAAGATTACATAGGATTTGGCAGTACAGCCAATCAGATAGCAATAGCCAAGGTCTTGCAGACCTGGTTGTATCAGAACATGACCGATTGCTGGGGCCCTATACCCTATTCACAGGCACTTCAGGGAGCAGCCTACCCCTTCCCTGCCTATGATGCTCAAAAAGATATTTATCTGGGGATGCTAACAAAGCTTGATGAAGCGATCAGTGCTTTTGAAGAAGGCGACAATAGCATTCAGGGAGATATAATCTACAACGGAAATATAGCCAACTGGGTAAAATTTGCAAATTCCCTTAAATTACGAGTAGCCCTGAGAATGATAGAAACCTCAGAATCGGTAAAGGCAACAACAGCAGCATCGGAGGCAATCAGCGGAGGGTTATTCACCGCTAATTCTGATAATGCCTTGTTGATGTATCTGCCGGGAGCACCGAATAACAACCCTATGGCAGAAGACTACAAGACCCGCAATGATTTTGCAGCCTCTGACATAATGGTTAATGAATTGAACCGATTGAGTGACCCTCGCGTAGGTTTCTACTATGAACCTGCTGTAAACGGAGGAACTTTTGTAGGAGAAGTATATGGACTGGATGAAGCAAATGCAGCATTGACTGCCTATGATGATGTGTCTCAAAGGAATGCACAGGTACTCAGTGAAACGGCCCCCGGAATTTTTCTGGATTATGCACAGGTAGAGTTCATGCTGGCAGAATGTGCAGAAAGAGGGATTTCAGGAGCGGGTACAGCAGCAACACATTATGATGCAGGAATTAAAGCATCGATGCAATTCTGGGACGGCAATGCCACTCTGACAGATACAGATATTGACAACTACACAGCAAGCAGTACTGTAGATTATTCCACATTGCAAGGAGCCGGAGAAAGTTGGAAACAGATCATCGGCAGACAAAAATGGATCGCTTTGTACATGCAGGGTATTCAGGCTTGGACAGAATACAGGAGACTGGATTTTGGCATTCTTCAACTACCTGCTGACGGAGTTCTTGATGGCAATGGTATTCCTTTGCGCATGAAATATCCTCAGGATGAACAAACACTTAACGGAAATGAATACAGTATTGGCCTTGGTCTACTAGGTGGCAGCGGAGACAATCAGGACAGCAAACTTTGGTGGGATGTAAATTAGATTTCATGAAATCGGGTGGATTGATAAAGCTAAAAAAGGAATTATTTAATCATCTTTAGTTCATTTAACCATCAGACAATCCATCGAATAAAACGAGGCCTTAAAAAAGAAAAGCGGCTGCTTCAAAAGAGGCAGTCGTTTTTTTTATTTTTAAAAAACAAAAAAAATAATTAAATCTTAAAGGATGAAAAATAACAGCAAAAAGCAACATATTGAATTGTTAAAGATATAAATACATTTTATTTGTTGTCTGGGATTTTAATAGTAGAATTGCAGGGACTTAATAAAAAAGAAAATTATCATACCAAGAAAATGTATGAATGATAATATTAGTGTATTTTAGAGCTTTGTTATAAAGCATTAACGCAGATAACAGATAAAAACAATTAAAAAAATGAATAAATTAAATAACATACCGCTATTTCTTATCATTTTAAGTATGACGGTTAACTCCTGTAATCAGATGTCAGAAGAAACAACCACAAGAACAGATACAGATGCACCTGTAGCAGAGAAGAAAGACTCTGTAATAGTAACACACGGACACAGTCGCATAGATCCTTATTTCTGGATGCGTTTGACAGATGAGCAGAAAAATGCGGAACATCCTGATGAACAGACACAAAAGGTATTGGATTATTTGAATTCGGAAAATGATTATCTTGAAAAAAAGATGAAACATACCGAGGGATTTCAGGAGAAGTTATTTGACGAGATAGTAGGAAGAATAAAAAAGACCGATGAGTCTGTACCTTATTTTGAGAACGGCTACTGGTATTATACAAAATACGAAGAGGGGAAAGAATATGCGATACATTGCCGAAAGAAAGAAAGTCTGGAAGCTTCAGAAGAAATCATACTGAATGTCAACGAATTGGCAGAGGGAGCCACTTATTATTCTGCTTCAGGTCTTGCAGTGAGTCCTGACAACAAGATTCTTGCCTTTGGAGAGGACAAGGTAAGCAGGAGGATATACACTATTCGTTTTAAAAATCTGGAGACCGGTGAATTTTTGGAAGACCGCCTTGAGAACACGAATGGAGGGGCAGCCTGGGCAAACGACAACAAGACCGTTTTTTATACTACAAAGAACAAAGTATCTTTGTTATCCGAGAAGGTACACCGGCATGTTTTAGGAGAAGCTGGTAAAAAAGACGAGATGGTATATCAGGAAAAGGACCCCTCATTTTACATAGGAGTATACCGCAGTAAATCCGGGAAATATATCATGATTTATAACAACAGCACCATATCGAGTGATTATCACATATTGAATACAGATAACCCCGGAGGGAATTTCAGGCAATTCGCCACAAGGGAGAATGACCACGAGTACAGCATAGATCATTTCGAGGACAAGTTTTACATAGTAAGTAACCGGGAAGCATTGAATTTCAGGTTGATGGAAACCCCTGAGGAAGCTACTTCTGAAGATAACTGGAAGGAAGTAATTCCACACAGGGAAGATGTATTACTTGAGGATATAGAGGTATTTAAAAACCACCTGGTAGTGAGTGAACGCAGCAATGCATCAACCTATATAAATATCATAGACCAAAGAACTAAGGAAAGACACAGTATAGACTTTGGGGAGGATGCCTATGTAGCCTATGTCGGCACAAACCCTGAGTTTGATACTGAAGTTTTACGGTTTGGGTATTCATCACTTACCACCCCTAACTCTGTTTATGATTACAATATGAGCAGCAAGACAAAGGAACTTAAGAAGCAAAGTGAGGTTGTAGGCGGGCACAATCCTGAAGACTATGAGACCAAGCGTTTGTTTGCTGATGCAAGAGATGGGAAAAAAGTACCTATATCCATAGTATACAAAAAGGGATACAAGATGGATGGCAACAGTCCCGTACTACTTTATGCATATGGGTCGTACGGCTCATCGATTGACCCCTGGTTCAGTTCCACGAGGTTAAGTTTGCTCGACCGTGGTTTTGCCTGGGTGATAGCACATATCCGAGGAGGCGAAGAGATGGGCAGACAGTGGTATGAAGATGGCAAGATGTTTAACAAGATCAACACATTCAACGATTATAATGATTGCGCCAAATTTTTAATAGAAAACAAATATACTTCAGCAGACCATTTATATGCGATGGGAGGCAGTGCAGGGGGCTTGCTGATGGGTGCTGTGATCAATATGGAACCTGAATTATACAATGGTGTGATAGCAGCAGTTCCTTTTGTGGATGTAGTATCTACTATGCTCGACGAGACAATTCCCTTAACAACAAATGAGTTTGATGAATGGGGAAATCCAAAAAACAAGGATTCTTATGAGTATATGCTGAGTTATTCGCCTTATGATCAGGTAAAAAAGCAGGATTATCCTAATTTACTGATTACTACCGGACTATTCGATTCGCAGGTACAATACTGGGAGCCGGCAAAATGGATCGCCAAGTTACGGGATTATAAGACAGACAACAATTTACTTATTATGGATACCAATATGGAGGCCGGACACGGTGGTGCATCGGGTCGTTTCAAGAGATATCGGGAAACTGCTTTGGAGTATGCATTTTTTCTGGACCTTGAAGGGATAAAGGAATAAACAGTTAGAAATATAATCATAAAGGGAATCAAATTATCTGGTTCCCTTTTTTTATTAAAAAAAACAAAAACCCAAGACAATAGTTATTATCTGCGGGCTATCATTTTTCTATTAATGAGCTTTCCGTTATTCTTTAATAGCAGCCAATATGAAGCAGAACCTGCATTTTCTACATTTAATTTAACCGACCCTTCCGGGCTATACAATTTTTTCTCAAAAATCAGTTGTCCGAGAGAATTATAGACTTCAAGTACGATATTATCGGCAGGAATGCCCGGAGACAAAGCGTAATCAACCGTCGTATGATCAAAGAAGGGGTTGGGATAGCAGGAAAGCTCAGAATTATTTTCTGCAAGCTCAAGCGTCCTGCTAATGACAAAGCAGGAACTGTCATCTACTGTGGCAAAGGGGTTAAAATTAATAGCATTTGTGTCAGTACAGCCATAATATATACAACTTTTGACTAATTCGTAGACATCCAACTTACCATATCCCCAATGAATATTAGGGACGGCGAAAACGGGTTGAAGGACATAGGAATCGTAGGCGGCACTGTTATTAATAGCCAATTTAATATCATTTACATCCGCAAAGGGTTTGCATTCGAGATACAGAATGACCGCCCCTGCCACTATAGGTGCCGACATAGAAGTCCCCCTGTTCGATACATGCCAACCATCCTCATCGAGGTAAGGGTTTCCTGTATTGCTGAGAAAGCTGATCGTTGAGGCAGACATTACCTGACCGCCGGAAGCAGTGATGTCGGGTTTCAACAGACCTGTACGGGAAGGGCCCACAGAAGAAAAGAAAGAGATTCCATGTTTTGGATAGCCCGGAGTAAGAAGCGGAACGGTAGCCCCACTATAATTAACCATAGAATCTCTGTTCTGATAAGAAGCCACTGAGACAACCTTATCGGAACAGGTCCAGTAACCAACAATTGTCTGTTCATTATCCGGATTAACATAATCGGGCACATTGATATTATTAAAAATATTGGAAGTACCTATAGTAGACAAACCGCTCCAGATATCATATTTCCCCATTCCGGAAGTTGAAAACTGCCAGTTACCCAGGTCTGCCACTGAAGTTATAGAAAAATAAAATTCGTAGGCATTTTCGTACTGATCGACATAGATTTCGAGGGTAACAGGATTTCCGGTAATATCATACCACAGGAGTTGGGAGAGATAGGCTACCGAACCGTTAAAAGTAAAATCCTGCAGCACATTAAAGCTGATAGTCTGCCCCTTAAGCTGATAAGTAACAGGGTCTATCAATTGGAAGGAGAAATCTACCTTATTAAAATCGGCAGTATCCGCATAGAGGAAAAAATGAGTTTTCAGAGCAGCATTATGTCGGTCGAACCAAACTTTGGAGGAATTATTATTCAGGTCCACTCCAAGGTGAAAATCATATTGCCTGGCGTTCCCTGCAGCCTGAATCAAAGCCCTGCCGGATTTAGCAGTAAGCATATTATCTATTAACTGAGAGTAGAGATCTTTGGCATCATGCCCTCCGGAATAGGTTCCTACAGAAGAATTGATAGCACAGGGCTGATTTCTGTCATCGGCCTTAGAGAAAAGATAGTGTACGGCATCAACAAAGCTATTAAGGAAACCTGACCCTTCATTAATTTTGACACAGGCAAGGTCTGAAAGCGGAGCAACCCCCATATATTTTCCTGAGGCCCTGGCATTTCCACCGGCCGTTCCCATTACATGCGAACCATGAGTTCCCGGGATTTGAGAACAATATAAATTATCGATATCGGAGTTTATCCAGGAAGCGCCGTAACCATAAAAGGATTCAAAAAAGGAAGAGTTAGAAGAATTCTGATCCCATAAATTGACAATACGGGTGGTAGAGTCTGCCTGTTGAAAGTCGGGATGATTGTATTCGAAACCATCATCAATGACACCAAGCAGGACCCCTTCCCCTTTAAAAGGATAAGGTAAGTTTCCCCCTCCGGCATGAACATCAATTACATTATTATTGGTCAGCATTACAGAGTCTTCATAAAAGGATAATTTTTTATATTCAGACTTCCTGTACTCAAGACGGGATACTTCACTACTGTTTAAGAGTGTAACAACTGTGGCTAGAGAAATTTGCACAGAGGCAATATTATTGACAGCATATTTAAAATTTTCATCTGCCTCTCGGACTATTTCCTCAACCTTTGAAGGATTCCCTTTAACGAGGACAGGAACTAGGGTTGCAGCATAAAGATGCGGTTCTACCTCTTGCAATTGCCTGAACAAATCAATGTTGAGTTTTGATGAAATCTGAGCAGAGACAACAACAGGTACAAAAAAGAATAAGAGCAGAAGAATTTTCATAAAATCCGGTATTCATCAAAAGACAGAAATAAAAAAAGTATGGTTATTAGAAATATAATATAAAAATAAAAAACTGAAGCAAATAGAATCTCATGTAAAAAGATAAAAAAATTACACAGATATGTAAAATGATATCCACAATAAGAAAGATTCAATATAAAAAAGAAAAAGAGAGGAGAAAGCAATAAAAAGAATGGTGAAATTAAATTAAATACTAAAAATAAATTAAATTAGCCAATACCATAAATCAATTATAAAAAACAAATCATAAAAAGAGATGGGAATCGAACAATCTATATTTGCATTAATAGTATTTGTGTCCTTTGGGCTGGCATTCCGCAAGTATTTATTTGTATATCGCAACATAATGCTGGGGACAAAAGAACCGATAGTGGGAGATAAATCACAGCGTATTAAAAATACATTGCTGATATCATTAGGACAAAAGAAGATGTTCAAGCGTCCTTTGGCAGCCACGATGCATTTATTTATCTATGTTGCATTTTTGTTTACACAGATAGAGTTGATTGAGATATTTATAGATGGTTTTTTTGGCACCCATCGTTTTTTTCATGATAAAGTAGGCTTTATATATACGCTGCTTATAAACTTTATAGAATTTTTGTCATTGGGTGCCTTTATTGCCACTATTGTATTTTTGGCCCGCCGCAATCTGTTGAAGCTACCCCGGTTTGTAAAGCCCGAGATGCAGGGATGGCCCAAGCTGGACGGAAACCTTATACTCTATGCTGAATTTTTTCTGGTTTTATTCATTTTCATGATGAACAGTGCTGATATGCACCATGATTCCGACCTGGGCTTTATATTAAGCGGGCAGCTTGCACCTTTGTGGGGAGATACAATTTCCAAAGAATCCCTGGATATAGCTGAACGGATAGGATGGTGGGGACATATATTGATCGTCTTCGGATTTCTTAACTACCTGCCCTATTCCAAGCATTTGCATATTTTACTGGCTTTTCCTAACACTTATTATGCAAGGTTGAATGCCAAGGGAGAAATGAAGAACATGCCTGAGATACAAAATGAAGTAGCCTCGATGTTTGACCCTGACGCAGCCTTTGCAGAACCGGACATGGATGCACCGATTCCTAAATTCGGGGTTTCGGATGTTTTCGATTTGCACTGGACAGATTTACTTGCAGCCTACACCTGTACAGAATGCGGTCGTTGCACCTCTGTCTGTCCCGCCAATATGACGGGCAAAAAATTATCTCCGAGAAAAATCATGATGGATGTACGAGACCGTTCTGAGGAGATTGGTAAAAACATAGCTATCAACAAAACGGAATTTATTTCTGACGAGCACAAAGAAAAAACAAGCAAACTTACTGCAGAAAACTACCACGATTCGAAAAATTTGTTCGACTATATATCACAGGAAGAATTATTGGCCTGCACCACTTGTAATGCCTGTATGGAAGCCTGTCCTGTAATGATAAGTCCGGTAGATATAATTGTAGAATTGAGAAGAAACTCAATTTTGGAGCTTTCTCAATCTCCTGAAGAGTGGAATAGTATGTTCAATGCTATAGAAAACAATGGTGCACCCTGGGCATTCTCGCCTGACGACCGGGACAAATGGATAGAAGATGCTAATAATTAAAAAAAACAAATAAAACTATAACAGGACTATATTCTGAATGTGCACAGGTATGAATGTCATTGAATTTCAAAAATCATTTGTTTTTATAAAAAATAATGATTAAATTTGGTGCTGAGAGAATATTAATATGCGGATTTTACGGTTTGTATACATCAGATACGGATTATTGAAAGGCATAACTAAATGAACAGGGGGAACCCTAAAAAAAAACTGATATGACACTGGAAGAATTCAAAGATGTGATGCAATTAAACAAGTTAGCAAAATCATGGATAGAGGATTATAAAAAAAATAATCTGGGGGTACACAGTGAAAATCTAAAAAAGCAATATAAAGAGATGAATCAACTGAAATCCAGGACTGATAATCTTATTGAAAAACAATCCGGAGAAGCAGGGGCTGATGGAGATTGGAAGTCATTATTGGCTGAAATAAAAAAACTGGCCCAATCAAACCCTGTATTTGCAGCCTGCTTCGGCAAGTCAGGGAATCTATTGAAAGAGGGTGCCTCCGTTTCTAAAGAAGCAGGAATGCTGGCTATCAAGCTAAAAAATCTTACATCTGCTTGGGTAGGAAATTATGGTGATGATGTAAAAGACGACGAAGCTAACAGCTTGGTGGCCACAATATACGAACAGGCAAAAAAGGTTATCGCCTCTCCTAAGGATTCCGACAGTGATATGGTCATTCTCGAATTTTACGGTTCAAAAAACAAACGATGCAACAAAATGCTTAAAACTGTAGAGTTTATTGCTGATGAACATAAAGGCCTGGTTGATATTGTTATCAACAAGGTAGAAGATGAAGATAAAAGTATTCATAAGAAGGGAATTGAAAACCTACCTGCAATAATATTTAAGCGTGGAAAAAAAAGCATAGCAAAACACGAAGGATCATTAAGCATATCTGCACTTCAGTCGAAAGTTAATATGCTATTGGAAGGTGCTAATATTACCGACAGCAGTAGTATTAACAGTATTAATGATTTGAAAAAAATAAATAAGAAAGAGTTGTATAGCATGGGAGAATATTTGATGTTCTACTTTACTCTTCATAATGACGGACTATGTAAAAAGACAACACCTGTAGTAGAAAAAGCAGGAAGAGGTTTCAGTAAAGTAAAATTTGAATCTGTCATGGTCGATGGTTCTCATTCTTTACACCGCAGTTTTGGAGTTACTCATGTGCCATCCATTGTTTTTGTTCGTTTGGGAAAGGTCATTGGTAAACATGTTGGATACATCAACCCATCAAATCTTGATGAACTGATGGATAAATTCACAAAATCTGCCAAGACAAAAATGGGATTGACACAATACGGAGATTCCAGGATAATCCCCGGTGAGGAAGACAAGGTGAAAGAGAAAGATAAAAAAAAGAAGAAATAATTTTAGATACATTTATTTCTGTTAAAGTCTAAAAACTCCTTCGGATTTCAGATAAAGAAATAAATCAACAAAAAAAGTGTTCCCGCAATGCAGGAACACTTTTTTTATGTATAGGATTTAAAATACGATGTTAAGCTTCAGCAATTTCCTTAAGCATAGCATTCATTTCCTTAATTTCTTCTTTGTTATACTTATTGTTGGGGTTATAGAGAAGATCAAGATAATAACTGATAGACGTATTTTGATCATCAATTTCAATCTCTTCCTGTTCCCAATAAGGTAGATTATCTAAACTACCATGAACTGACAGATGTTCATAGGTCAAACGGATTGACTTAACAATTGTTGGCAACTGAACTTCCTTAAATAATTCTCTGAGGACTTTCATTTGCTCAATAATATCATCATTAAGATCATTTGCATTAAAGCTTACTTTAAGGTCGTCCAGAATTTTTATCATTTTGTTAGAGACAAGTACCTTATCAATAGTTTTTTTCATAGTTCTTTTAGTCTGAAATAATAATCAAAAATCAACAGCATAAAGGTAATCTATTTTTTTGTAATCATAACCTGAATACGTTCATTTTTTTCTCTCCCGTCTGAGGATTTATTAAGAGCAATTGGTCTTGACTGCCCATAGCCTCTAAAGGACAGCCTTTCGGAATCAATACCGGAAGAAAGCAGAAATTTATATACCGCTTCTGCTCTTTTTTTAGATAGTACCTGATTTTTTTGTGGGTCACCTCTATCGTCCGTATGCCCGGAAATTTCTACAGAATAATCAGGGTTCATTCTTAGTGTACCTATCAGGTCATAGATTGCACTTTGTGATCCGTTAATCATAGTAGATTTTCCTTTTTCAAATTCAAGGTCATCCATTATTACAATCTGACCATCCTTATATTCTTTTTTTTGCACTTTCATATCCACAACAATTCTTTCCTCCCCCCTCGTTCTGACTAAATCAAAAGATCCACAATCGCAACTGAAGTTGGAGTTGAGATCAGTGACACAGACATCATCGACAAAATAATAGGCAAAATCGACATGAGGATTTTTGAATTTTTCATTAACAATAGCCCCTGACACCACCGTTTTGCGGTCATCATCAAAATTGCCGAGCACAATATGTCGTTCTCCTCCAATGGCTTTGTATTTACAGGAAATCTCCGTCCATTCTCTTAAGTCAAGAGGAGATTTATCCTCTTGTTGCATATACATAAATCTATGTGGGCTGATATTCATTTCATGGTTCTGCTCTATTTTTATTTTAGATGCAGTCATTGTAAAAGCACCTATAGAACGATTGGAGGATTGGGAGAGATAGACAAAGGCCTTGACACAATAAGTATGGCCTGCTATCATGGGTTGTTTTAATTCTGATTGTATATATTCTCTGAAATTTCTTTTAAGGTATCGGCTTGCATAGGTGTAAATCCCTACATATGCATGTCCTGAACGGGAATTTGCATCTCCCATTTTATTCAGGGGGATGTCAACATTCTCCCCTCCTGCCCTTCTGTGAAAATAATCGGGAGTAGCATCAGTAGCTGAAGACGAATAAGCAATCGTTTGAATATTTCCGAGATCAACAGGGACTTTTTTATATTGTTCGAAACTGGGATTTCTGACCATATTTTGCAAAGCCTGGGCCTTGATAATTTCAGAACAATTCAAAACAAAAGAAAGAAGAAAAAAAACGGATATCCTGGTCATCTGTTGAGGCTTTAAATTTCAGGTGAAAATCTCAGAAATTATAATTAAAATAAAATTCGGAACAGAAACAAAAAATATTATTCAAAAAAATTAACCACTGTAATGAATTCAAAAATAATGAATTTCGGCTATCCCTCCAAATATCCTTTTATGGAATTAATAAATACAAGTAACCTTTAACCATTAATTATTTAAAAATAGTCAGTAAACCAATAATAAGCGTATTTTTTAGTACTATTGTTAAAATCTTTTGTTTAACGGGAGATTGTTTATGTTATTGAAATAAAAAAAGATGAAAGCAATAAAAAAAATTATAAAATGGACATTAATTGCTGTCCTTACTTTTTTGGTCTATGTAGTTGGCTGTTTGATTCATGGTACAATAACTGACTTCCAACCTGAAGAAGTAATTAACCTTGAAATAATAGGAGAACAACAGGAAGAGATAATAAAAACCAAAACACTGAGTTTCCTTAACTGGAACGTAGGATATGGTGGACTTGGAGGCAAATCCAACTTTTTTTATGACAACGGCAACCCTTTTTTCTTTTCAGGGGACAGAATGGTCAGATCTCCCGAGGATTATGTAAAAGACAATATAGAGGGGATTGGTAATTTCATAGAAAACAATAAAGCAGATTTTGTCTTGTTACAGGAGGTGGATCAAAACTCAAAACGTAGTTATTTTATCAATCAACAAGAGGAGTATCAAAAAAGATTGACAGGATACAGCAACAGTTTTGCTGTAAACTATAAGGTAGCAAGAGTAGTAATACCTGTAATGAAACCCTGGGATGTAATGGGAAAAATGCAGAGTGGACTGAGTAGTTATTCGAGATTCAGGGCCGAAAGCAGCACCCGATATCAATTTCCAGGTTCCTATGGTTGGCCCGATTATATCTTTCACCTCGACCGTTGCATGTTGGTTCAGCGATACAAGACGATTCATCCTGAAAACAAAGAACTTATAATCATAAACACTCATAAATCAGCCTATGACGGAGGAAAGTTGAAACAAAAAGAGATGGAATATTTCCGGACTTTTGTCCTCGGTGAATATAAAAAGGGTAATTATATTGTTGTGGGAGGTGACTGGAATCAGACCCCTCCGGGAGTTCCTTTCGATAAGCCCGGCAAGGCTATAGGAGTAGCGACAGATTCGAGTTATCACCCTCAGAATATAAAGAAGGATTTTATGCCTTCGGGATGGCAGTGGGTCTTTGATGATAAAACTCCTACAAACCGGGCGATGAAAGATGTACTTGAATATGGGAAGACAGCTGTGACATTGGTTGATTACTACCTGGTATCACCCAATATTAAAGTATTGAAAGCAGAAGGTAAGAATTTAAAATTTGAGCATTCGGACCACAACCCTGTATTGATGCAGGTAGAATTGCAGGACTTCCCACCTATAGCATCCGACAGCACTGAACATTAATAAAACATTCACTTTCAATCAATTACACCCGTAAACATACAAAATATTGAGTTCAGAATTTAATTAATCATTCTTCTCTGCAATCTGTTTAATTCCAAGATCATAACGAAGTGTACATTCATAAATCAAATTCAGGAACCACAGGAATTTTTCTTATATATTGTGAAAGACACTATACTTCGTTCCGTTTTATATTATGAACAAAGAGTCGTACAAATTGGTCATAAAATTTCTTTTATGCTGAATGTCATAGATAGCTGAAGCCTTTGTTTTACACAAAACGTTGAGGTCTTCCTCTCAGGGGTTTTTCAAAACTATTTTGGAATTATTGGCTGAGATTATTTAATGGTAAAATTAAATGATAAAACAGAGATTATAAAAGAAGTGATGGTTAAAAATATTGACCCTTGATACATCAAAAAAATACCTATTTAAGGATCAGGTAGATTTACTGAATAACAATTTTAACACATTTAATTTCATCTTTCTGATAAACAAAAAGGAAACAGACCTGAGACATTATATCAGAAGTATTTATTTTTATAAAGGAAGAATTAATATTCTCATCTATATAAACCAATTCGCCAAGGATATTAAACATCTCTACTTTTGATACCGAGCCCTCATTTACAGAAACATTAAGGACCGTCTCACAAGGATTAGGGTAAACAGACAATACCCTATCTTTCAACTCCATGCCATCGACTGAAGTAATACAGGGAGCACAAAAAGTACCTCCACAATCAATACCCGTTTCGTCCCCGTTTTTAATATCATCTTTGCAGGACCAGGCAGTTCTTCTTTGAATTGCTTCATTTTCGAGGTCAGTTTTAGCAGCCTGTTGTATAGCTGTCAACGTGCCTGAAAGTAAATCATTAAGTTCCAGAGAATCGTTTAATAAATCATACATTTCCTGTGTGCCTCCGAGGTGTTCTATCAATTTATATTGACTATCTCTGATAGTAAAGCCCATGGTATTTATAGTCGACGCATTGGTATCGATTTCAGAAAAATTATACTGTCTTTTAGGAGGGACAGAACTACTAAGCAGGTGTTTAAAACTGAGGCTGTTATACATTCCGCCGGGAAGGTCGGCTCCTGCCAGTTCAAGGACCGTGGCATAGATATCTATTACATTTACTAGGGCATCTTCTGTTTCCCCGGATCTTGAGACTGAAGCGCCCGCAACAAACATCGGGACATGCACTCCTCCCTGATAGAGAGATTCCTTGCCCCTGCCTGCCGGATAATCCTGCAAGACATTATTCGGCGAACCATTATCGCCTATAAAAATAAAGGTAGTATTAGCCAAAACCGCCGGACTTAAAGAATCTATCATTCTGCCAACTTCGTAGTCGAGTGATTCTATCATGGCCATATATTTTTTTATCTGTGAATTGGTAGAAGGTTGACTGTGCATATAGGCCGGTGGCACATGATAAGGAGTATGTGGCGCTATATGAGCGAGCCAAAGAAAGAAGGGTTGATTCTGATTGCCAATCCAGTTGAGGGCATCATCTGTAAAATAGGTAGTAGCATAATCGAAGCAGGTATCAGTAATACCGTTTTCGGTTTTTTGCCAGTTATCATAAGCGGCCCATCCTGCTCCAAGGATACCGGTATAGTGGTCTGCACCATGCCATCCGGGATGTAAAGGGTTAATTGGTTTAGAAATATGCCATTTACCAGTTACTGCACTTGAATAGAAGCTGTCAACCAATTTGAGGGCATTCATAACAGACACATGAGCAGTATCTAAATTACCCGGAGCGGTTTTGACGCCATTTTTTGAACCGTATTTTCCACTCATAATCCCTGCCCTTGTGGGCGTACAGACAGGAGATGACCAGGCATTAGTAAAAGTCAGCCCGTTAAGGCGCAGGCTATCTAGATGTGGAGTGGAAGGATTAACTGCACCTAAGTTATATCCGTTGAAAGCATCAACCCCCAGATCGTCCGCTATGATGAGTATAATATTGGGGGATTGAGCGCATAAATATGGGGAGAATAATAAAATCAAGCCCATTAATATTAGGATCTTATTTAAGATTATTTTCATAAAAAAAATTAAGTTCATATTTAGTTGGAATTCCGAGTATAAAAAAGCAATTAAATATTCAATAATAAAATGAAATGTATTCAATTTCAAAATTTTATGAGCATTTAATGTAAATAATAAAATAAAATATTTTTATTTGTATTCACCTAAACAATAATATGATGAAATATTATTTTATTCTTGTAAATATATTATTCTTTATTTCCTGTGAAGAAGTACCTGAATACCCACCCTCAAGTTGCACAGGAATGATAGAAATAGGCTTTTACGACAGCCCCGACTGTACTGCAGGTCAGGAAGTAAATACGTTGGTCTTTGATATATCGCAAACCTGTTTTGGCTGGGAAAGATCGGCTCAGGGCAGCATACATCAAAACTCTGCCACAAACTTTATAGTTTACAAGGATCAGGTATGCTATACACAACATGTTGGCAGCCTGTTCTGTAATACAAATGCTCCTACCGATAAGGAATCCTTTACCGATACATGCTTGCAAGAGCCTACCGGTCAGGCTTTATACGCCAGGATATTAAGTGGAACAGAAAATTTCCCTGATGCACCTTCAGGTTTTTCCTGTGCGGTCAGTGCTACAGGACAGGGCACTAAAGAAGTAAATCCCTGTCACTGATCACCTAAAATGTATTCGAATATTAAAAAAACCATTTTTGCTGTGCAATAAGTTTTTAAATAGGTTGTTATTTGATTATCGTTGGTTGATATCAGTTTCTGTTTTTTTTTAATTTGAATGGTGAAAAGGGTAACTTTGGAACATATTTGGTATTAAGAAGAAAAAAAGCTGAAGTATAAATTCGTTTTTTAGTTCATTTTTCTGATAAACCACAACCAAATAACCTAAAAAAATAAGATGAAACATTTAAAAATCCTCCTTCTACTGATAGTCCCAATTAGTTTTATTCAGGCACAGGACAGTATCAAAGTAACAAAAGCAGATAAAGTAATCATCAAGCCACAGAAAAAGCGGGGTGATTTCCTCAATGATAGTATTTATCAGGCAAGAATAAAAGAACCTAAGCTTGATGGCATGTATATCCCTATGGACCTCAACGATGTCTACCGCGAATTAGATAAACTAATGGACGAGGAAGCAAAAAAAACATTCATGGCCTTTTCGGATGATGAAGTAGATGCTAAAACACATGCGACTTTAGGTGCATGGCTTGAAAACAAATGGTCTTTGAGTGAAGGGTCAAGACTTTCAGAATGGTTCAGAAAATTACAGGTTCCGCATTATGAATATATGATCGGTATTATCATAACTTCCTATCACCGTCATTTACATGAAAAAGATATAAAACTGAAAGAACAGGTTTTGTTTTTCAGGAAAATATGGAATGACAAGCAAAAGTTGAAAGCCAAGGATATGATTAAGCGTGGAGAGGTTCAAAGTGGCGAAAAATAGAAAGAACGACTATCAATAAAAATCGGAAAAAGCATATTTGTACTACAAATATGCTTTTTCTGTTTAAGAAATTCAGGAGTCAATGAACCAAAAAGCCCAGGTTAACAGGTCAAAAATCAGCATAACATTTAGTACTTCAGGCCTATCTTAGTAAAAATAAAGGATAAAAGCCAGGCCGGACCTATAAGTAGAAACTGAAGGTCTTTGAAGAAGGAAGGCTTTTTCCCTTCGATTTTATGACCGATAAACTGCCCGAGCCAGGAAATAATAAAAATCCCTATCGACAGAAAAAGGAGATTATCGCCGACAACAGAACTGAGATAATGATTAAGAAATACAAAACCGCCCCCCACTACAAGGAAACCAACGAACATAGGGATAGATAGGGTAAGGTAATAGATAAGTGCCAAGGCAACAAAAACACTGGCCCAATTGGAAAATAAGCTAACATCAGTGGGAAAGGGAATGCAGTAGAACATCCCGAGGAGGCTGAACATAATAGCAGGCACACAGACCCAATGAATAAATTTGTTGGTTTTATTCTGATGAGATTCACCGTATTCAGAGAGGAGTTGATCGATTTTACGATTTTCGGTCATGATTTTGGAGTTTTGAGTTCAGAAATAGGAATGATGAAATATCAACAATTAATTTTATTAAGGGAAAAACAATCATTCAACCCAAATATATTAAATGCTTGTTCAAAAATAGCTATAATTCCTTAAAAAAGCAATTATCGGTAAATTAAAGCGATTATTTTTCAAGAATTCTGTTGAGGTGTGTAGAAATCAAATCCACTTTATCGAGAATCATAAGGTGTCCTCCCCCTTCAATTCTGATAGCATTGCTTTCAATATGTGGCAATATTTTATCATTACTACCATGAATAAGCGTCAGGTTCGGTGGAACAAATTCGCTTTCCCAATCAACCACAGCCGACATGGCCCATCGGAAAAAATATTCTTCTGTATCGTTTAAAATTTCTTTGATCAGGTTTTTATGTTCTGTCTTATGAATCCCAAAAAGGAAAAAAGTAAGTCTGTTGGTCATGGAAAAAAGGGAGAAGGGTATTTTATCGAGGAGTGTTTTTTTGCCAAACAATTTATATTTCAAAGGAATAGCATTCCGTGAAAGTGCAGAAGAGATAAGTATAGTCTGACAATCGTAAATCATTCTGCTAAGCTCAACAGCAATCATGCCCCCGAAGGACAGACCAATAAGCGTAACGGGTTGAGACAAATCGATTTGTTTCAGTAATTTTCCTGCATAGGTTGACAGGGTATCATTGATATCCGGTGTTTCCCAGGAAATATAAACAGGAGATATATCCGGAAGATCAAGGGGATAAAAAACCCTTTCATCTGCACCAAGCCCCGAGAGGAAGTAGACTTTTTTCAAAATAAGAAAATCATTTAAGGTAGTTTTGGAAAATCAGCCGGCTTTTTTCTGTGCTTTAATACCATTAACATACCAACCACTGGATTTAACATCCTTAAAAAGCTTGAGCAGGTTGTCACCATGTACGGCATCCTTGTCCCAGTTATCTTTATTTTTTATAATAGTATAGACAACATGGTAGAGTGCGTTGTGCAAATCTCTGACAATATCGAGATTGATATGAGCAGCTCTTTTTCCACTGATTTTATCATGCATTCTCCAGTTGTAGTACGCTACATTAGAGGCTAGTCTTCTGAGTTCGTCCTGTTCTTTCATTTTAATTTTGGTTTCCCCTTTCCACTCCAGGTCTCCGGGGTTTTCAAGACAGTTACTGAGGGCCTGTGCGGCATCAGCAATGACAGCCCCTTGTTCGGCATGTACACCAAAGGGTCTGTCAAAGGTTTTGGATACATAAGCGAGCATTTGTCTGTAGATTTTGGAGATTCTGATATTTTCAGGTTTGATCCAGGGTGCATCATCCCGGATATCACCGAGATATTCTTTCCATACAAAGAATTGGGATTCAACATCGCCGTCAAATTTAGCACCTAGTAATTTCAGGCTGTTAGTGGCGTCATCAAATTTACCGGATTTGATAGATTTGCTGATTTTTTTCAGTTGATTCTCGTTTTCTATACCAAGTTTAGCGGACAATTCACCAACATAGGTATTCATATCCTGCAGGCTTGCTTTAATGTCATCTTTAGTAAAAGCCTCTAAATCTTCTTTTTTCGATGGAGTGGTTTCCATAGCGGCAATTCTGACTCCACCAAGCATAGCAGAAACCGTTCTTTGCATTTCGTACGTTATTTCATTTTTTTTATCCGACGGAACGGCAAGAGGATATTCCCCCACAAAGCGGGAATCCTGTGATAAAACAGAATTGCAGCAACAGAAAACAAAGAGAAAAACAATCAGGTATTTAACAGAGTGCAAAATCATAAGATATAAATTCAAAAATTCATAAAAAGTATAGTATAAAGAACGCTAATATTTAGAGGAATGTCAAACCACAAACAAGCTTTAGTCAACAATAACTACAATTTTTTTGTCTAAGGGCTGTAAATTATCTTTCAGAACCTCCAAAAAGGCAGAGCCATACCTGCAATAGAAATCCAAAAAGTTATCTTTTCTTTCCTGCAGGCCGTTCTCCGGAAAAAGTTTCTCTTTTAGTTTACGTATTTGCAGCAAGGTGGTTTCATTTTTTTTCTTTTCTGCACGAAACAACTTTTGTTCTAGTTTTTCCACTGCTTTTTGCATTTGAGTTTGTTGGGCCAAAACAGCATGGTTGAGAGCAGGGTCAACTTTTGAAGATTTGTGGAGGATACCTTCATAAATCTTATTTAATTTCAATATTTCATCCTTGAGGGATAAATCTTCACTGGAATCAGAAAGAAGAAACTCTTTAATAATCTTGTCAATATTATCAAAGAGCGAAAGCGGCTTAACAGCGAGCTTGTCCATTTTCTTTGACGCATTTTTATCGACCCAAAGCACCGAACATCGCCTGATAAGCATAGGAAAAGGAATCATATAATAGTTGAACTGAGACATTCTTTCGAGCCAATATGCCAATTCTCCTCCACCGCCGATATAAGCAAGGTTAGGTAAGACGGACTCCTGAAAAAGAGGTCGGAGTATGACATTAGGGCTGAAGTTCTGAGGCTTTGTATTAAGTTCATCTAATATTTCAGATTCTGAAAAGCGGATTGATGTTCCTGAGACAAGAAAGGAATCTCCCTCTCTGACAATTCTTCCCCGGTTATTCGGAGAAAGATAAAACAGATTAATATCCCGGGGATGCGCTTGTTTTTTAAACCCGAGAGACTTCAATTGAGCGGAAGTTTTTTCTACTATATGTTTGGATGAATGATGTAACAAATCGTCTTTAAAAAGTGGAATCATCTGCTTTTTGAAGGCATAGGAATTCCCATTGACAATAACCAAACCATACTCCTTAAAGATCCAGTTGATCAATTTTCTTACAGATAAAGAATAGTTTTCTGTATCAGTAAAGAAAAGTTCCAGTTTTTCTGCTAATACTTCAGCATGTTGACCCTTTCCTAAAATTTGCTTCACCTCATCGAGAACAGGTCGCAAAGAATCTATATTATATTGACCTACGGGGCCTCCCTGAAAATCGTCCCAAACAATTTTTTTCCCAAAGAGGCGGAGGTGGTTGACCTCTTCAAAATCGTGGTCTTCTCCCCCTGTCCAGAAAATGGGTACGAACTGATATTCCGGGTAATGTGCCGAGAGTTGTTCGGCAAGGTTGATGGTACTGATTATTTTGTAAATAAAATATAAAGGGCCGGTAAAGAGACAAGGTTGATGTGCCGTTACAACAGTAAAGCAATTCCTGTTTTTTAGTTTTTCTATATTATTGATTGTAGCATCATCCGCATCAATTTCATCATATTGTTTGATTAGTTCATTATAGAGAGAAAGCCGTTTTTTATCAGAAAAATTTTTATTGTTAATAACATCTGCAAATTTTTCCAAAGAAGTATCGTATTTATAAAACGCCCGAAGTGCTGTATCGCTATTGATATAAGCCTTATCAGTTTTAGATAAATGCGGGATATCATTAAAATTCAGTTTTGATACTTTCATTAAATTGTATTTGATTAAAAAATGTCAATAATTAATAAATCACTTAACAACAAAGCAATTCAAAAGAAGTTTATGGAGAATTTCCGTTCCTTGTTCCCTTGCCAGTATAATATTTTTTTCGGGAATAGATTCGGGGTCCTCATAAATTTCCAAAACCCTTTCGAGGCTTTCTTCTCTGATAATATGAATCAACGGATAAGGGGAACGATTGGTATAATTAGCAGGGTCGTGTACAGCGGCATCCGCAAAGCAGTAATCGGGATGAAAGGTAGCTAACTGATAGATCCCTTCATAGCCTTGTTGACGAATAAAGGCCTGACAGATATCTACAAATCCGAGATATTCTTCAAAATTGTGAAAGGTTTCAGGAAAAACAACAAGGGTAGTTTCTATATCCACATGATCATCCAACCTCAATAATTCTTTATGCATAGCTTCTAAGCAATGTGCTGTTTCAACGAAACGACAGACAGCATAGTATATGGAATTCCTAAGGATTTCTCGTTTCACAAAGGGGCAAAAATTGAAAGCCACCACAATGTTCTTCAGCCAATTCTGAGTATGTGTTATTATCAGTGAATTTTCAGACTCCTTCATAAATTCAGAAAGTTTGGAAAGGTTAAATCATGGCAATAAAAAGGCAGACATTTTTTCGCCATAATTAGAAAGGAGAATCAGATTTTTACCTGAAGCCAGTTTAACAGTTTTAATATCCCGGCTATCCCCTTTTAATAGCAGGCCAGATTCAGAAGGAGATAATTCCTTGAGTTTTCCATCCTGTATAAGGGCACTAAAGCCTATTCCGGCATCATAGGCCGCTGTTTCCACTTCGGTGTGTCTGAGGTTTCCTACAGCGATCATGTCTACGACACCATCCTTGTTGATATCTGTAACAACGGAGGACCTGAGTGGTGAAAGCTGAGCTAGCGGGGGTAAATAATCCGTTTTAAGAAATGTATTATTTTCATTTAAGAATACAGTATGTTTAAATTCCCTGGCTTCAAGAATGAGAGCAGAATCGAGTTTATCTAGTCCCAGGATATCAGGGACCTCCGCTTTGGCGAATTGAGAATAGGTAGCATATTTCTGACTGATAAAGGGCATTTGCTGACTGCTGCACTCCCTGCCTCTTACAGGTAAATCCTGTCCATTACAACTGACACTCAAATAGATATCTTCTGAGCCATTATGATCAAAGTCTTTAAAGTACACTTTCATAGGCTGCTGTTTATCCGGATGAAATTTGTTGTTCCCTCCAATATTACCAGCCAGAATATCAAGATCGCCATCCTGATCTACATCAATAGCGCAGAGCGATTGCCACCATCCAAATCTGAGCGGATCGGCTACTTTTGCTGTAACATTTCTGAAACGTCCGTTTTCCTGTTTAAAGAAAGAAACCGACATCCATTCACCACAAACAACAAGGTCTTTAAGGCCATCCTTATCGAAATCTATAGTCAGCACATCGGTAATCATTCCGGCATATTCAAGGCCTGAAGCTAGTTGTTTTATCTGATCGGAGAAATTTCCTTTACCGTCATTTACCAGGAAATAAGATTGGGGTACTTTGGGATACCTTCCCGGCACATTTCTGCCACCGACAAACAAATCCTGATCCCCATCATTATCAAAATCAAAGGCTGCGACCGCCCGTGTACTTGAACTGATTTCCGGTAAAGAGGAAGAAGCTGTAAAATTGCCCTTATTATTGATATATAACCTATCCTGCAGAAGCTTTTTTCCCTGAATTTCTCCCCCGCCTCCCGAAGTGACATAAAGGTCAGGATCACTATCCCCGTCGGCATCAAAGAAAATACAACCGAGGTCTTCAAATTTTTTGTCATCAGAGAACGCTTTCATTTTTCTCAAAGAAAATGTGGAAGAAGAGGACTGAATATAAAGACGACCTTCCTGATTGAGATTACCCCCTACATAAAAATCCTCCAGGCCGTCGCCATTGACATCCGCTACAGCAATGTCAGATCCCATTGTGGACATTTTATGAGGAAGAAGGATTTCCTTTTTAAAATCATCAAACTTTGAATCATTATAGGCAAAATCAATTCCGAGGGCCCTTGCAACATCAGGGGCAGATTTTTTAGTTTTAAGTTTAAATCCAGAATCGTCCGCCTCTTCGAGAAAAATGGAGATTCTTTGATTGGAAGCAACATTTTCAATGACCTGCTGTTTTCCGTTTTGCCATACCACCACTACCCTGTCCACTTCGGTATATTTCCCGAGGCCAAAGTGAATAAGAGGTTCTACAGAAGACTGAAATCCTCTGTTGAGAGTAAGTTCCTGGAAATATATCTGATTTTCCTTAAAGGCATAAACTTTGGCATTGAGCAGTCCGGCAAAATGGTTCTTTTTGGACTTAAGTTCTATCTGCAGGTAGTTCGATTTTTGGGTTTTGTTTTCTAGGACAGTAGCGATTGCATCAATATTATTAAAAACCAGATCGAGGTCTCCATCTTGGTCGAGGTCCGAATAGATCATCCCGTTAGCGAGATCAGGAGCCGATTTGAGCCATTTATCACGCATGTCTTCGAAATGAAGCTTCCCGGTATTTCTCAAAAAATGATTTTTAGCTTTATAAACCGGAATCTGATTAATCCAGTGCATTCTTTCTTCTACAGGAATGGGCTGTCCTTTGAGCTGAATTTTTCTTAGTTTTAGTTGGACTCTGAAATCATTATCCAGTGAGTTCTGTTTATATCCATTGGAAACCACGAGGTCTTTAAAGCCATCATTATCGAGGTCCGCAAAAAGGGGGGCCCAACTCCATTCTGTTTTGGCAGCACCTGCCAGGTTGGCCATTTCAGAAAAGGAACCGCTTCCGGAATTGAGCTGCAGTTCATTGAACATATACTGCGGTACATAATTGTATCTTTCCGTCATTTGCCTGAAATATTCAGGTTGCATGGAAGCCATAGAGGTTTTGGCAACGATATGTTCTTTGGCGGCCATATCAACGGCAATTATATCAGGGTGGCCATCATTATTGAAATCGTTGACATCACATCCCATGGAAAAATATGCCACATGAGATAATTTATCTTTTATTTTATCTGTAAAGGTGCCATCTCCATTGTTAATCCACATCACATTCGGCTGAGTATAATCATTGGATACGTAAAGATCTGTCCAACCATCATTATTGATATCAGCCGCGACAACCCCGAGGCCATAATCATATTTCAACATCCCCTTTTTCTTTGTTACATCAACAAATTTATCTTTATCATTAATATAAAAATGTGAGGAGTTCTGTTCCAGCAATTCTGGTTTTTGTTTCAACAAAGCCTTTACCTTTTCAACAGACGTTGTACGGTTAAAATCGGTAAAATGATTGTTGACATACAAGTCAAGGTCACCATCTTTATCGAAGTCAAAAAAAACAGCCCCTGAAGAACAGCCATTATCAGCGATACCATAATCTTTGGCTTTTTCACTGAAAGTCATGTCACCGTTATTAACAAATAACAGATTCGAAGGTTCTGCATAAACATTTTTAATGCCCGAACGACAAATATAAATATCAAGAAAACCATCGTTGTTGATATCTGCAAGTGTCAGACCTGTGTGCCAGGAGGGTTTGCCATCGGGATTTGAGATATTAATTCCTGCCTTTGCAGTATAGTCTTCAAATTTTAAATTTCCTTTATTCAAAAAGATTTTATTTTCGACCTGATTGCCGGTAAATACCAAATCGGGAAGACCATCATTATTGAGGTCCCCGGCAGCAACTCCTCCTCCGTTGAAGAGGTATTCCCAGGAAAGAATATTTATTTCAGCAGATTGTGTAATAATATTATTAAAATCAATCCCTGAATGTGAAGCAGGCACTGCATCGAGTAGAAGATTTGAATTTTGAATATTTTCTTCAGAAAGGTCTGAGATTATATTCACATCCTTTACTTCATTATTACATGAACAAAAACACAAGAACAAAATCAAAATCAGGAAACAATTCATATAGTATAAGCGTTGAGGGATTCGAAAAAAAGAAGAAAAACCCAAAGGAATGAATTATTGAACTATTCGTAAATGTTAAACTAAAAAGCCCTGCACAAAGGTAAACAATCTTTGAAAGAAGGACATTATGATTAACTGTTAATAATATCAGATAATAAATTTCCGGAAGAAAAATCCCGAAAATAAAGATATCATTTTGACAATATTAATCAGAAAATAATCACATCAAATAATTAAAGAATTAAAAAACAGTAATATTTTGTTGTGCTTTCCGGCCTTACAGAAAAAATAAAAATCAGATGAAAATGAATAATATCAGGACAATAAAAACCTGAAAAAGGATAACAATGGGCTTTTATGAAAAATAATCATGTATTTAAACAATAAATAATCCTTTTTTTACTCTAAAGCCTTAAAAATTCATTATTTTGCACCCAAATAATAATATTTTCGTTAATAAAAGCATAATATTTTCTTTGGACACACCCAATTGCACATTAGTTGCATCTTAAAATTTATTGGGCATGGATTAAAAGCCCTTAGATTTAAAATAAAAATTCAAAATATATTTATATAATTTCAGGTTATTCAATTCAGTTTTAAGTAATTTATATAACCAAATAATCAGCGTAATCATCAATCAAAATCATAAAGAATTGAAAAATTTAGCAAACCATATTATTATGAGAAAACTATCTGTTGGAATAGTAGCGTCTGTAATGGCTTTATTATTTGCATCTCCCTTGGATACATTTGCACAAAGCGGCCCGAATGAAGGTAGCAATGCAAACCTGAAAACAAAAATCGTAAGAGATTGCGAATATGAAATTTTACCGGGACTGGCGGAAATTATTTCCATCGAAAAGACCCGTCCTGCTTCAGAGAGTGCTTTGAACTATGACGAACATGAAGTTCTCTTCAAATTCAAATCCATGGAAGGGGGGGAATTGCTCGAAATGCTAAAAGATGCAGACATCGAATTTGTTTTGCGCAGCAGGGCAATTAAAATTCCTGTAGGCCCTGAATATATCAAGGCTAAAGGTCTTAAGGTAGGTACAAGATATGCTATGAATCTTCTGCAGACAAGAAACAGAGATGCCTGTCTCGAAAGATACACTTATGAATCAAAGGCATTGGATAATGATTTGTTTGAAGCTTACGACCATATCATTGAATACACAAAGGAGGCTTATGTGCGTAAATTGGAATCTGAAGAAGAGGCACACGAGAAAAGAAAAGCTGCCAAAGCTGATGAAATAACTTCTACTACTGTTGACCCTACTGTAGAATCAGAACCTGAAGTTACTGAGGAGGATATAAACAATATCGATGAGATGGATTACGGTGGATTATCAGAGGAAGAAATTGCTAATCTTTCCGAGGCAGAAATGAGAACAATGGTTGAAGAAAACCTCAGAAGGAAACTCGACGGTACTTCTACTAGTTATGAAGCGTCTGAATTAGGTATTGATGAAGAAAAAATCAGGGCTGAATTAGAATTAAAAATTCGTGCAGAACACGCCGAAGAATTAAAAAATAATTCTTCTGCTGATGAAAGTACTGATAACACTTCTTCTGCTGATGAAAACAAATCAAACAAGAACTCCAACGACGCTATAAAAGAAGCAAAACGCAAAGCAAAAGAGGCAGAAAAAAGAGAAAAAGAAGAGGAAAAACGTAAAGAACAGCTCGCTATTGAAAAGAAACATAAGGAGGATGAGTTAAGAATTAAACTCGAGAAGGAAATTGAAGAAAAAATCCAGAAAGAAATTGCTGATAAAGCCGCCGCAGACAAACTTGCTAAAGAACTATCGGATAAAAAAGCTGCTGAAGATGCCAAGAAAAAAGAGGCGGCCTTAGAAAAACTGAAAGCAATAGAGGCAGAAATGAAGCAGAGAATTATCGATGAGTCCAAACGTTCTGATTGCGTTTATGGTAACAGAATGTCAGGTACCGTTGAGGTAATAAAAGTTACAAAAGTAAAAGAGGCTAATGAAAGTAACCTAAAGCATGTTGAATATGAAGTTATGGTGATGTTTCGTCCGGATAATTTCGGTGAACTAAGTAAAAAAGATAAAAAATCCTGGGAGAAACATTATATCTTTAAAATAGACCCTAAAGGAAAAAATGCTAATCCGGGTGCTGGATTTATCAGAAAATATAAGGTCTTTAAAGCATCTAAATATCAGGGATTTGCACAACCCCTGGAGTCTGGAATTTGTAATTCAATGATGATTTACTCACCGGATATGCCCAATGATGTTTCCAAGATAAAACTAAAATAAGATAATTTAATTTTTATTTTTAAAGTGGCTATCCTTTGTTTATCAGGACAGCCACTTTTTTTATTTATAAAAACAAGGGCTACAACTTGTATGTCAGATAAAACTATACTCGTATATTTATTTCTATGCCTCGTCCTTCAGCCTTTTGTTGTTGATGGACAACCTGATAATGATGTTCGGGACGAAATCATTAAAGAGGTAGAATATGTTATGATTAAAGGATTGGCAGAAATTACTCAGATTAATGTAGTAAAGAACGCAACAGAAAGTGAACTTAATTATGATGAATATCAGGTATTGTTCCGGTTTATTCCAGCAAATGGGGAAGAAGTCCTGAAAATACTGGCAGATAAAGAAATGGAAATTAAAATTTCCTATAAGAATTCTGAAGTAGCAGTGGGCCCTGCCTTTATTAAGCAGATGAAAATAAAAAAGGGCACCCGCTATTCTATGAATTTATATCAGACTAGAAATATCAATGTCAGGCGCTATTTTTTTAAATCCAAAGCAATAGAAAATGACCTCTTTGTTCTCTATGACCTTTTGGTGAAAAGTCTTTGCAATAAATTAACCTCGGATGACCTCACCATTTTAAAAATCAATAAACTATCTGATGCAGAACAAAATGCCCTGATAGATGCTGAAATAAAAAACGGGCTAAATAACAGTGCTTTAAAAAGCCGCAAAATAGCAAAATCAGCTCTGCAATTTCTTCATAAAAACAAAAAATTACTTCACGAATATGAGGCAGCATTAAGAGTTCTTTCTGCAAAAGAAGAAGATATACAAAGAAAATATGAGTTGAAAGTACAACTTAAAAAAGAAAAAAAGGCTATTACTCAAGCTAAAATTGATGCTTTAAAAGAAGGCTTTACACTCAAACAAACAGAAACTGAAATAGTCAGAGGCTGTGAATATGATGTGCTTCCCGGACTTGCTGAGGTTAGTTCAATAAGATTGGTCAAAAAAGGGGCAGACAGTAAGTGGAATTATGATGAATATGAAATTCTATTCAGGTTTATACCGATGGAAGGACATAAAATACTCGATAATCTCAAAAATAAGGATTTGATTTTTTTCTTACATCACCGCGGAGAAAAAATACCCGCAGGACCTGAATATATAAAACAGAAAAATGTTAAGGCAGGAACAAGGTATGCAATGACCCTGTATCAGAAGAAAGACATTACTGCCTGTACAGAACAATATACCTATGAATCCAAATCGCTGAGTAATGACTTATTCGAAGCCTTCCCTCCCCGCCCCTATTTTGGTACATTAAAGGCAAAGCTTGATAAATTGGAACAAGAAAACAAGGAGAAATAACTTGATGATTTTTCAGGAAAATAACGAAGTCTTCTATAAAAAATCTGATATTTTAGTGCTTGCTTCTTTCATGTCCTTTAATAAAGACCTTTTTTACCTTTAACTGATATTTTCTTCCCGACTTTACAGAAAAATTATAAGCAAAAGAAAACGCAACTGAAATTTGAAGAACGCTATTGAAAAATCTGACTAAATAGGGTAAGAATCTTAGTGGAGAAGATGGCAGACCTAGCAGTTTGCAGGCACGTTTTCTAAGGAAAAAGTGATTATATGCCAGATGAATATTAATCATTGTCTTTTTCTGCCAAAGTCTTTCAGGAAAGGAAGAAGTAAGGGGTTCTTTCATAAGGGATATTGCAAGGGTTTTGGTGTCCTCATCCGCTACAGGCTGCGACATTGTCCATTTATACAGCATTTCTATGGCCTGTTTTTCTGTATCGGGCAGCAATTCAGCAGGTATACCAAGCAGAAAGCCAATATATTTCCATAGGTGGAGAACCGCTTTAATTTCTCTTTCGGAGGGTCTGAAGCCCAACCTCTTGGTCCCTTCAAGAAATACGAGAGAAAAGCCAAGATTGGTAGCAATCATATCGTACTGATTGATCGGCACACCCCATATCTGATCATTCCATTCCGGCATTTTCTGAATTGAAGTTCTTGCCCAGGCATGCATGATACGGACATTGATTGCAGCAATAAAACCCGGAGAAGATATTTTCAAAGCATCAATGCCCGTTACATCTACCCAGAATTCTACCGTTTCGGCAATTCTTTTAGCAGGTCCTTTTTTCAGTGCACCAGTAAAGATAAGCGGTTTATTGATGGCAGAAGATTCGTAGCCGCCCATGAGGCAAAAGTTGCGTAGCACCAACAGACCAAGCGTACCGGTTCGGGAACAGTAAGCAGCCCCTGTATTGAGCAGATCATGATCGAGCCATTCAGGGATACTGAAAATTTCTTCTGCAAGTTTATCCAAACAGTCAGGAATGTCCAAAAAACTTTTGGAACCTTTTGTTAAAAGCTGATTAAGCATTTGATGTCCTTTCTCAGGGCCAAATTTTTCAAAGACTTCAAAAATGACATTATCACCCTTTTTGTCGAATTCCCAACACAAAGATGCATAATCTTTTATTTCCTTTTCTGAAGGAATAAAATCCAGTTTCCTGAGCATCTGTTGACCGTACCTTTCTTTCCAGTAATTAGAAAAACCGGGGGCCGGGAAAGAAAATCTATCCGGAAGGTTTTTTAGATCTTGCATAAAAAATCAATATTTTAAAATTCATTTCAAATGAATTCATAATTAAAGCATCAGTAAGTGCAGGTATCTTTCCACACTAAAAGCGATGACGACATCAGGTTGTACTTTATCGACTATTTGTTGATCATAATATTCTACATCTGTGCAATAAATATAAATTACCTTAGAGTAATGTAATGAAAAAAACTGAATAAGGTGTTTAGAGTAGGAATCTCTGAAGATGAGGGCGACCTTTTCATTATTGCAGTTTTTATTTACAGTAACAACGGTTCTTTCAGGTAAAGAATCAACCTGAATAGTTTTATAATTTTTTGATTGATCTATTAAACTGAATTCAGGAATTTCATCTTCAGCATAGGGAAACTCACTCATTCCGAGCATATATACAAGGTCCCCTTTTCTTACTTTTTTATAGGAAACATCAAAATCCGACAACTTGAAAGGCTTGATTTGCAGTTGCTGAAATGACTTCTCACAAAAGGATTGATAGGCGATAAAAGCACCGAAGGAATTCCAGTGGGTATCAAATTTCTGATAAAGCTGATTTGAATCTTTGGCTTCATCAAGCTCTTTTCTTAAATCAATTAAGTTAAAATTATTCTTAGTAAAATGAGAAACAAGCTGTTCTGCCAGGGAAATATTGTCGTTGATCTGCAAATTCATTGAAAGCGGCAGAAAATCCTTGTATACAGTATGCTTATTAGGCCAGAATCCGAGAACATACTTAATATTCCGGACAGCAAGAGAATCTCTTAAAGAAGCCTTTTTCTTAAAAACTTTCTCTAATTTATCATCAGAAAACAAATTGGATCTTGTATAACTGGGATAGACCGCATAATTGGATGCTAAAAACATAAATCCATTATTACCAAATTGTACCTTTTCGATTTCAGGAGAAGATTTAAATAGAGCTATTTTAAATTTAGCTGACCAATTAATGATATTTGATCTCAGGCCAAAATTGTCATTAAAATATTGTTCATATTGCTGAGGGTAGTCTTCAGAAAATTGAAAATCGGGCTCTACAGCTAATTTTCGTTTTTCATGAACAATAACCTCTTCAACAAGATTAAAATGTTTAACAAAGGCAGGAGTTAATAATATGAGAAAAAAAGCAAGAATATACAATTTTGAACTTAATTGGTAGATTTTTATATTCTTTAATAAAAAAGTACTGAACGTTGCCATAAAGAAAACAAAGGCTATCAGGTAGATTAGGTTCTGTGGAATAAGGGTGTTTGATAAAATAATATTATCTATCAATTCCTGAACATTGAAATCTGAAGTAAAGAAAGGATCATAATTGTTTTGCAAAACGATTGGTTGATAATTCCCATTCTCAGAAATAATAAATTGATTGGGGATAAAAGAATTCTGAAAATTCAACTCAGTTGATTTATCAGCATAGATAAATTTTAAAGATTTAATAACTACAGCTTTCTGATTTCTGTTATTCCCAACATCAAGTCTTAGATTTTTAAGAGGTTTATCGTAAGGCAATAAAAATTGAATTTTCCTGGACAGTATATTACCCTTCACCTGTACAAGTACACTTTCCTTTTCAGCAAACTGACTAAGATCTTCAAACTGATAGAACAATTGAAAAACATCATCCTGTTCAACAATTGCATTAACTTCCACAATCAGATCAAGGGGATCCTTCTGAATTTTATTCAGCAAAAAAACCGTTAATACAAATATTGCGGCAGCTATTGTAAAAGAAATAAAATATTTTCTCATGTTAATCAGAATCTGAAATAAATAAATGGATTGTAGGTGGTT
Organism: uncultured Aureispira sp.; assembly: GCA_905480075.1. Taxonomy (GTDB): domain Bacteria; phylum Bacteroidota; class Bacteroidia; order Chitinophagales; family Saprospiraceae; genus Aureispira. Next base: position 32,778 of record CAJQOX010000050.1, read on the forward strand.
TGTGCCAACTCAATTACAGAGAATATAAAAACAAGAAGGTAAAAAGAGTGATTTACAAATTTATACCATTCTTTATTGCCGGTTATTATTGACAGTTTAGCCTCAATAAATTTCCTGATAGGCATTGCAAATACAATCCCTGAAAAAATTACAATAATTACAAAAGAATTAAGATACAGATATGGAATGTTATTGGAACCACTACTAAATGAGAACATTTTCAATATAAAGTGCCAGGCATAAGTCATATTCTCTGCTCTGAACAAGACCCATCCGATCATCACAACAAGTAGCAGATATATTCTTTTCAGTATAGTCAGACGGGCTGGTAATTTATAGGTATTTAATTTTTCAATAATCATAAAAAGACCGTGAAACAGTCCCCAGATAATAAAATTCCAGCTTGCACCATGCCATAGACCTGTGATAAAGAAAACAATCACCAGATTAAAATAGGTCCGGTAAATACCCTTTCTGTTTCCCCCCAGGGGGATGTACAAATAATCGCGAAACCAGGAAGAGAGGGAAATATGCCATCTTCTCCAGAATTCACGAATCGAGGTAGAGATATATGGGTGGTCGAAATTTTCCTTAAAGTTGAATCCCAACATTTTACCCAATCCAATAGCCATATCGGAATAGCCTGAAAAATCATAATATATTTGTAGAGTATAGCAAAGAACACCCAACCATGTAAGGGAAGTTGACAGTTCCCCTACAGGTATATTGAATATTAGGTCTGCCATCATTCCTGCATTATTGGCTATGATAACTTTTTTGGCAAAACCAATAATAAACCTTGATATTCCGGCACTGAAAAGGTCTGTGGTAATTGTTCGGTTCTCTATCTCCTTGTTGATATCAGCATACCGAACTATAGGTCCGGCTATAAGCTGAGGGAAAAGAGAGATATACATGCCGAGATTTATGATATTTTGTTGGCTTTTTACCGTTTTCCGGTGTACATCAATGAGATAAGAAATGCTCTGAAAGGTAAAAAATGAAATGCCGATAGGCAGGATAATGTGAGAAAGGTCTGCCTGAATATTAATCCCGATATCAGACAATATCTCTACGATGAAATGAATATATTTATAATAGAATAAGGCAAGAAGGTTAATTGTGATTCCCAGGAACAGAAACAGTGCAGCGGATTTATTTTTTTTCTTTTTCTGACAGGCAGAGATTAAATTTCCGGTAATAAAGTTTACACAGATAGAGCAAATCATCAGCAAGACCAACAACTGTTCGCCCCATGCATAAAAGAAAAGGCTGACAAGGAGGATGAAGAGGTTGCGGAATTTTTCATTAAGCAGAAAATGAATACAAAGCACAGCAGGCAAGAAAATAAAAATAAATACTGTTGAACTGAATACCATTTTATTATTCTGTTGAAATTGTCACTGATAATTAGTTTAGATGATCTCTAAGTAGCATAAATATCCATTTTATCCAATAAACTATCTATTATTTATTAGTTTTTTTGATAATTAAGATGCAAAATCTGAAAATAATGAAGGGTTTATGAACTGAGATTTAATAAGAAAAGAACAGGGCAAAAAGAAGAGTTTTTAAATATACCTAATTATTGCACTTTTAACAAATTAAACTACAAACATCTAATATTCAATAATAAAAATATCTCTGATAAAAATAAAGAGACTCTTATGCTTACTCTCAGGGAAGTTGGTTGAATCCAAAAAAAAGGGGCTTAAGGGAATAAAAAAAATAATAAATAATCGTTTTAATACAAAAACCGATTTTTTTTGAGTTTCAATGAACATTTTTTGAACTAGATGGTTTTAAGTTTAACTATTGAAATACACACATTAAATACTCCGTTATGAAATTTCCCGAAATCAAGTTCAATTATCTAATTATTTTTGTTGCCTATCTTTCACTTAGCTCTTGTATATCAGCATCTAAAAATTTTACTGCTCAGCTTGACAAAGAACCCCTCGATGCGATAATCGTCCCGGGATATCCTTTTGAAGATGGTAAATGGTGCGAAATAATCAAATTGAGAGTCTATTGGGCTAAATACTTATTTGAAAATGGCATGACAAAAAATATAATTTTTTCCGGTAGCGCTGTTTACACTCCCTATGTAGAGTCTAAAATAATGGCTTTGTATGCAATGAAAATTGGAATCCCCGAAGAAAATATTTATTTAGAAACTCAGGCGGAACATAGTACGGAAAATTTATACTATTCCTATAAACTCGCCAAATCCAATGGATTTAATAACATTGCATTGGCTACTGATCCTTTTCAGGACATGTTCTTGAAAAAGCACATTGAAAACATGGAATTAAATGAAATAAAATCACTTCCTATGCTTTTTAAAAAGATGGAAAGAAAGGAAATGTTTACTCCTGAAATTAATCCTGAACTTGCTTTTGTTGAAAATTTTGTTTCATTGAAAGAAAGACAGGATAAAAAAACCAGAAAAAAAGGGAGCAAAGGGATGTTAATTAAATATGATCAAGGAGATAGCCCGGCTGAAAAACAGCAGCTTAAAGAGGCCAAATTAGTCAACAGTCAAACTGCGCAGAAATATTCCTACATTCAACAAAAAGATATCGATAGGTTATATAACTCATTTAAAACACAATAGTAAATACCAATCAGGCACTTTTATTGATAAATTACTATCTATCAATGTTTTTCCCATAATTTCACTCCTGCCATAATTTTTATATCGACATCATTTTCAGCAGGCGGAATCGGACAGGAATATTTACTGTTGTAGGCACAATAAGGATTGTAAGCCTTATTGAAATCGATTAGAACTTCATTCCCTTCGGGAATTTTTAAATCTATGTATCGACCGCCACCATAACTTTCATTTCCATTCGATGCATCGGTAAAGGGAAGAAAAAGATAGTCCTTATATTTCTCTTTCTCAATTAGTTTAATATTCTGATAGAGGTTCAGTTTGTATTTCTTTCCTGATAATTTAAAGGACAATACACCGTATTTTCTGTATTCAGGGGCCCTGTCTGTAGTGGTTTTCATTTTGAATACTTCCGAAGATTGTTTTTTGAATGTGGCAGGTACTCTGAACTCAGGATTAATATCAAAATATTCCAAGGCTGAAAAAACGAGGCGGTCCTCTTCCTTAAGCGGAGATTCGAGGCTGTCTTTATATTCCTGATTCATTTTATTCTGAAAGGCTGTAATTTCTTTTTTATGCTCTTCATGTGAAGATATTTCAAGGGTGGATACTGTAGCACAGGAAACCACAAAACAGCTCAGAAGGCTTAAAAGACGTATCATCTCCATATAATTTATAATTGTTAAAAGTCTATCGGCAAAGATATTTTTTTATCTGTTTTGGCTTGAAATGAAAGACCAACAGAAGGTACAAAGGTTCTTGCAGAAAAATCATAATCCACTTTCGGTCGGACAGACAATGACAGGTCATCACTGATATCGAAATGCATGAGGTGTGCATCCACAAAGGCATCTATAATAGTAAGGCCCCAAAACAAGGTAAGACTCAACACAAAAATTTCAGAATTTGAACGGGCATTGTCCCGGTAGATTTTCAGTGTGGATTCCGAAGCTAAAGAATCCTGAGGGCAAACATAATTTGTATTCGGATCAGAATCCACTAAATGCAGGTAGGCTTTGCGATAACAGCCATATTCAATATAGCTGCTTACTGTAAAATATCCCAAGGTCCCGAAACCCGCATAAACTATAGGCAATTTCCAAAATCTGCGATTATAGATTTGTCCACCCCCCGGAATCAATCCTAAGAGACTCGCTGTTTTCGGATTGTGATTGGCAGGGAGCGTGGCAAGGAATTTTTTTCGACGAGCTTCTTTTCGAATTTTCCTTTTTGTTTCCATATCCTGAGGTATAAGGAGGGAATTTTGAGTGGAATCTTTTTGAGCATAACAATTGGTGGTTAAGATGAATAAAAGACCACAAAGAGTAGTGATTGTGATTATCTTATATTTTAATATGTGCATATTTAATTGCAGGTCTGAAGTAGTTATTTGCCGGTCATTAATCTTTCTGAGCTCTGAGAAATGCAAACTGTTCCCACAAAATAACGAAAAAAAACCTTAGGAACACTAAATTAACAGACTTTAACCGGATTTTCTGATTGTGTCTGATAGCTTCATAGCAGCATAAGACTGATATAACATGCAGATAATTTCGGCATAAACAACTACTTTTTGTGCGACGGCCTGAAAGAACAAGGCTTCATTCGATTGCCAGGCATTGCTTGCACAAAACATAATGATGATCTGAACAAGAAGAATAATTGCAAAAACAGCCAATGCAAAAGCATAACGGTTAGGGTAAGTCTTCTCCTTAAATATGGACAATGTATAAAATAATGTCATTGCCAGAAAGGCGAGAAACCCTACTCTTACATAAAATCGGTGCCCCCAATAATCTACATTCCAGGGTACATGACCAATACCAATATAACTCAGCCCGGCCAAAACACCAAATATCATTGTTATTAGGGCTAGACTTTTTGACCCTTTATCTTTAAACAAACCGGGTAAGGCAATAAAGAAAAGAACAATACAAATTCCACTTATTGTTAAAGTAGTTTTAAAGATAAGATGACAGACTTTATTTGTTGTCCCGTCGAAGGTGTGTGTTCTGCCCAAATCACTGAAAAAATTATAAAAAAAGGAATACTGTTCCAGATTGGGTTCATGTATAGTTCCTCCGGGGTACAGAAAGATTGCAGTAGTGGTAAGAATAAAAAACTGTATTGCACCAAAAAATCCGGCTCTGATAAAACGATGTTGCCACAAAGGGCTCATTGAACTTAATTTTTAAATAATTAAAAAGATTATTATCAATTCAGATATTACTCCACAGGCTTCTTTTTCTTACCACTTTTGTCTGCTACAATATCCACCCCTACTGTTACCTCGTGTGTACCTGAATTATATTGTTGTAATGAGGAGGCAGAAAATTCGTAGGAATATCCCAGATAAACTAACTTATTGACCTTAAAAGCAATGAAAACCGCAAAATCCATGGTGGTCCGGTAGGTAAGTCCTGCAAATATCTGTTCATCGAGCAATCCGAGTTTGATATTGATATCAAACTGCGGCGGGGCAGCCTGCACCATTCTGAAATAAGCGGAAGGAGTGAGGGTAAACTTTCCGAGGTCGAAACGATAGCCTCCCATTGCCTGATACTGCCGGTAAAGCTTTGCCTCCGAGTCGCGGTTTTCTTCTCCGAAGTTGAGTTGCCACTGTATCAGATTGATGACGGAAACACCGGCAAAAAGA
>CAJQOX010000051.1 GCA_905480075.1 uncultured Aureispira sp.
GTCTGTGAGCAGGTTTCGATAATAGTAACAGTGATAGAATCCAGATAAATAACCTGAAGCGGAGAACCTAAATCATAACAGTCATCATCATTCTGATCATAATTGATAATTCCGTTCGGATTTGCACCATTATCGCTGTCATCCATCGTGATAGGTACGATCCAAAATTCAGAAGGAAGTGCAGCTCCAAGGACAATAGAAGTCTGACCATTACAGTCAGAAAAGTCATCACCGGTCCAGAAAAGACCTGAAAAATTAGGGTCGAGATCCGGTTCCAGAGAAAAATTGGGTACTCCGGTATAAAAAGCATACATCAACTCGGAAACTTCGCCGGGTTCATTAGGAGGCAAGACGAAATTAGAATCAGTTAAAATATCGAAACAATCCCCTTTACACATTAATATAGGAGAAGTAGAGGCTACTCCATTGAGCAATACAGTAGAAGTTCCAGCATCAGCAGCACAAGGTGAACAAGGCGGGGTAAGATAATTAATGGTTGCCGGGCAACCATTACCATCATTGGTTACATTCACAGTAAGGGTTTGACCTGGAGTGTAAGAAGTAAAAGTAAGTACTTCTCCCTGAGTACCCGATTGCACCATAGTACCCGGCCCTGTATTAGTAACAGTATAAACTGCTGCAGGGTTAAAGCCAGGGTAGCCACCGTTTAAAAGTATGGTAGCAACTCCAGTGGCACAGTTTTGAGAGAAAATTCCTGTAATTGAATCCAGAAACACTACCTGAACGGGAGTACCAAAAGCCCAACAGCTATCCCCGTTATTGTCATAACTTAAAGCAGCATTAGGGTTCCCGTTATTATCACCATCATCCATCGTGATAGGCACAAAATACACTTCCGGCCCAAGACCAGCACCTAAAACAACAGAAGCTGGATCATTACAATCAGCAAAGTTATCTCCTGTCCAATACAGACTGGAGAAATTAGGATCAGCGATAGGTTCAAGAGATAAATTTGGCACTCCGGTATATAGTGCGAACATCAATTCAGCCTCTTCGCCTGCAACTGCAGGAGGCAAAATGAAATTTGAATCTGTAAACAGATCTATACAATCCCCTTTACACATAAAAACCGTATTACCAGTTGAAACACTATTCAGATTAACTGTCACAGTACCTGCATCTGCATTACAGGGAGCAAACCATGTAACATCAAGATTAATACAATTAGTGGCACTTACACAGGGGAATTCATCAATCAGAAGATTAGCTACTCCGGTAAATGTAGCGACCCAGGTAATGACAGAAGGGCCACCAACGGCACCACAGCCGTCATCATCCGTTGCCAGAATAACGGTTCCTGCAGTATTATAGAGGGTCATGGTAACATCAACTGTAGTGGTAACACAGGTAGAAAAAATATAAGTTTCTCCAGCAACAACACCAACAGTAATAAGATCCCCTCCCCAGACACAAATATCATTTGCAACAGCACCGGGCCCTGACGGGGTCAAATCAACATAAAAAGTATTATCATAAGGACAATTCTGTGCTTTAACAGAACATACTATCAGACAAAAAAGCGCACAAAAAATCAGATATCTTAATTTCATTATAATTTACATTAAGGGGAGTTTACAATAAGCAATTAATAACAAAAGCTAATCAACAAATTTGTACCCGGAAGGATTGGCATCTATAACAGCCTTCCTGAAAGCCGGTAAATTATTGTAAGCTGACCTTGATATGTTTATCGGAGGGTTATTTTTAATTCCCGGATGTTTTTCCATGTAAATTTTCTTTGCATTTTTATAATTGATATCATCCTGAACCGGGTCTCCTGTTTTTTCATATTCGATAACAGACGTATTGTTGACCGGAGCGGATTTAACATCCATTTTAATCTTACCCATAGATTTGCTGCAATCCATTTTCCGCGAAGAAGTAGATTCTTTTTGATCCAGGACAGGTTTTCCTGAGGATTTAAAACTTGTTGCCCATGATTTTCGGATTTTGACTTCTTTATCTGAATTAATTTGGGGCTTAGGAGTTTGAGAGAGCACCGGACAAACAAAGTTTGTCAAAAACAATAAAAAAAGAATAATTATTTTCATAACATCTAAAAATTAACTGATTTATTCCAAGTAAAATATTAATAAGGGGGGAGCACGAATATAACAATAGTCTATCAATAATAAAATTAATATTCAGATAGAAAAATCAAAAAGAGGATAGAGTAAACAATAAACTCTTTATAAGTCAATAAAGAGAATAGGAATTTAATCTGAATCAATATTTAATTAATTTCCGTTGAATTTTCTGACCATTGATAGTGACATAAATAAAATAGGCTGCCGAAGGGACATTTTTTAAATCAAATTTAAATTTGTTAAGCCCTGCAGAAATGGCGTGTTTCCCGGAAAACATAATTTGTCCCACCGTGTTTTTGATTTCAAAATCAAATTCAGAATTAATTTCAGAATTAAATTCAAGCCAGAAGAAGTCTCTTGTTGGATTAGGAAATAGAGCAATCCCATCTGTTCCGGAAATATAAGGATGGTTCAGCACCACGATATTTGAGTATTCAAAACTACCGTCTGCATCAATAACTTTTAGTCTGTAATATTTGTTTCCTGTTCCGGGAAGGCCATCTAAAAAACTATATGTATAGGGTTGGCTATTATAAAGAGAGAGAACAGACTCAAGGTTTTCAAAATTTATCCCGTCAGAGCTTCTTTCAATAATATATAAATCTGCCGTAAGATCAGAGGCTACTTCCCAGGACAACTTATTGGTATCATCGTGCTTTACACCTTTAAAACTAAGTAAAGAAAGCGGTTTTTCAAGATCAAGGACAACGGTGCAATCAATAATTTCAATCTTCACATCCATCGTACCTGAGCAGTTATTTTCATCAGTTACCGTCATGGTTTTCGTAACAGTAGAGACAGGAAAACCTACGGAGGAAAAAACCGTACTTTGGGCTGTAGGGTCAACAACACCTGTATTGGAGGACCAGGCACAGGTATAAGGATCATTAGGTAGTGGCGTTTCAAAACTGATAGACCAGTCATCAAATTCTCCTGAGGGGCCACCTGTGCAATCAAACACAGTCATAGTCCATGTTCCATTGGTAGAAACACCATTAAAATCAGACATAGCAGCAGTACCAAAAGGATTGAAAGAACCTGTAAAAGGAGCTGAACCACCCGCAATATCAGTAGCAGCGGCATCTGTAAAACAAGTGCCGAAAAAGTTTGAACCTCCCATTCCATTATTAGGAGCAGGTACCAGTGTAATACAAGGCGTACCTGAAGGAGCACAGAGTTCAATTTTTATATCATCCACATTATTCAGGTCAATATTAAGACAAACAGAAACAGTGGTAGCACCTACAACAGGGTCTGTAACACCTGAAACCGTTATCGGAACAGACACCCCTGTTGCACAATCGTTATTAGGAATAGTAAAAGGACCTGATGCAGAAGAGAAAGATGAAGTTATCGATGTAGGGGCCGGAGCACCGCCAGTAGTTGTGGAGTGAATAGCTGTTATAAGAGATTCCCCTTCACAAAGAGTGTCTGTTTCTGCCCAGGCAACAACTATTGGCGAAGGGCTGACAGTTAAAAACACATTATCAGAAACAACAGGACAGCTACTTCCGGAAGTACAGGGAGTAAGGCTTAATTCTATAGTTCCGGTAGTTGTAGGGGTAAAAACAGCATTCAGGTCACTGTTTGAAGGGAAAAAAGAACCTGAACCACTTACGACAGACCATGTCTGCGTTCCGCAGGCTTCAGGATTTGAGATAGAACCCGATAAATTAAAAGTATTACTTTCACAAGCCAGCCCATTACCACCGGCTTCTGCAACAGCAGCTACAGTAGTATTTACAATAACCGAACCTCTGAAACTGACACAACCCGTACCCGGGTCAGTGGATTGAATAAAGTAGGTAGTTGCAGTCACAGGAGCAACAACGAGAGTATTTCCGGAACCTATTTGAGTACCACCTGTTGCAGCGTCCCACCAGGTATAAGTCCCGGACCCAGCACCACCTGCAGCAGTCAGTGTAGTATTAGAGCCCGCACAGACTACAGCAGGGGAAGCTGTAGCAGAAGGAGTAGCAGGTAAGGGATCAATAGTAATATCCACAGAGGCAATATTCACACAAGTACCGAGAGTAGCCTGAACAGTAAAAGTAGCTGTTCCGCTTGCGGATGGCCCTGCAGTAAGAGTTGGGTTGGCGACAGAGTTGGAACTAAGGCTTATATCTGTACAGTTTACACAGGACCAGGAAAAGGAGGAACCTGCAGGGGCTGTAGGAGCTCCACCAATAACAATAGACTGACCTACGCAGACTGAATTGGGCAGACCTGCATCGACTGCGAGCGGACCTACCGTAACGGTAACCTGGTCGGTAAAAACACAGGGGCCATTTGTAACCGTTACCTCATAAGTTTCAGAGCCTGTGGCTCCGGCATTGATCGTAACCGTAGGATTTGCGGAAGTGGCGCCACCGGTAATAGCGATACCTGAATTATTTCCTCCAACTACTGCCCAGGCATAAGTAGAGCCATTGGGGCCTGTAGGAGAACCACCTATTGAAAGCGTACTTGGCGCACAGGCTGTGATATCGGCACCTGCATCCGGAATAAAGGCAGGAATTACAGTAACCGTAACCTGTTCAGTCAGGCAACAAGCTGTTCCATTTGCATCATTACAAGCAGTAAGAGTGTAAGTAGTCGTTGAAGCAGGACTTGCAGTGGGGTCTTCACATGAAGAGCAGCTCAGTCCGGTTATAGGCGACCATGAATAAGTTGGCCCTCCGGGGGCAACAAGGCCGCCGGATAAGGTAGCATCAAGGACAACGGAACCATTTTCACAGATAGTAGCATCATTCCCAGGATCCAGAGATGTCGGAGCAGTACAACAGGGAACTTCTATTGTAAGGTCAGAACAAGTGGCGCCACCATAGCCATCGATCATAACCCAGGCACATTCAGACGGAGCAAGCGTAACAGTAAAAGTAAAGCCATCCCCATTACCTCCAGGGTTAGATCCATACTCCTGAAATCCGGGGTTGGAGCAATCCACATCCATCGAACTGGGGTTTCCTGTAAAAACAGCCCCTTGAACATTACAGTTATTAAAGACTTCATCAATAACGATATCAATAGTTATAGAAGATCCGGTAGAATTACAGTATTCATACCAAACAGAATTTTCCACAGAATAAGA
>CAJQOX010000052.1 GCA_905480075.1 uncultured Aureispira sp.
ATCTGTAGAAATCTACAATTTATCCGGCGGCAAAGTTTATAGCAATTCTTTCCGCAACAAATCTTCTGTAAACCTTGACCTCGACTTTACTGCAGGAATCTATATGCTAGCAGTCAATACAGGAGAAGGAGAAACAATTACAAAAAAATTAATCAAAAAATAAATTTCCCATGTAAATATTGTCAAAGAACTACCCTTGATTTCTGACCCAAAAAACTTTAAAATGAAAACTAAATCAATATGGATCATTTCAATGATCACTATCACCCTGAATGCCTTATTAATTTCCTGTGAAACGACTCCTTTTTCTTTGCCCCTTAAAAAAACAGAAGCTATTGAATTAATCGACGAGTGTCTTTCTGCTCAATCAGGAGGCTTTACCCACTACGTCAGTGATGTCATAAAATTGCATCAGCAGGTAGAAGACAGTTGCAATCTGAGTTCTGAGTGTACCTTTAATTCGGCAGATCAAAATGTTGAATTCAATCATGAATATGCTTCAAATTATAGTTATTCATTAAATTGCGGCAATACAGGATCAAAAGAATTAAGTATAAACCTTAATGCCAGCGGAAGTTTTGAAAGTCCGGGCTTATTTTCAACGGATCTGATAAATGCTAACTGCCATCTTATTGGTCAGGATAATAATCAATTGGAATATATTTTAAACGGCTATTACAGCAGAGAGGGAATTTTAAAATCGAAAGCTACAAAAGAAGATTTTATATATTGTTTGTCCTTAACTTTAACCGATGTACTTATTAGTAAAAATGGCAATATCCTTTCGGGAACAGCAAAGTATATACTTGGCGGTGTAAGCAAAGGGATAACATCCGAGTCTTTTAATTATATGGGGGAAATTAAATTTGAAGATAGCAAGCAGGCCACTTTAACTTTTCTCGAGAAGGAATACTGGCTCAAAATAGATTAGTTAAAAAAACGGATTGCTGATATTTTAGCAATCCGTTTTTATTTATCTATAAATCATCTAATTAAATCATCCTTCGTTTCCTGATTTCGCTATCACACCCTTTTTCTTCTTTGTTTTTTATTATTTTAAAAACGTAAAAAATATTAAATGATGTAAAAGATAAAAAAGAATGGCTCAGAATCATTTTTTTATCCTTTTACTCGCAGTAATTCAATGATTTTCAAGGCATATTGACATCTATCAATGTTACTTTTTTTTTTCTGGTATATATTTGTAATTGTAATCAATTTAGATTCAAAAATAAATAAACCAAACAAATAACAAAGTTAATGTCATGAAACATTTAAAATTTCTCAGCCCGGCAATTCTTCTTTTCATTGCGGCCCTTTTTTCTCCCTTTACAACACAGGCACAGAACATTCAATTTTCTGATACTCACTTCAAGGCTATATTGCTTGCAAATGCACAGGTGAATACAAACGGCGATAACGAAATTCAAAAAAATGAAGCCCTTTCTTTTAGCGGGTCACTGAATGTTTCAGGTTCCGGGATATATGATTTGAGTGGAATAGAAAGTTTCACCAATATTATCTCACTGAATTGCAGTAATAATAATCTTTCATTACTCGACCTTTCTGCCAATAGAAATCTTCAACGGCTTGATTGCAGCAGTAATTACCTGACAGAGCTCGATGTTTCAAATCTCTCCTATCTGATGTTGCTTGATGTTCATTCAAATTCAATCAACAGTATAGACCTTAGCTCAAATACATTTCTTATCCGTTTATATATTCAGAATAATCAGGTTGACAATCTCGACTTATCAGTACCTACCGAACTTCAGATCCTCGATTGTAGTAATAACGATCTGATTTCTCTTGATATCAGCCCGAATATTAATCTTAAATCTATCAATTGTTCATCAAACAACCTATCAGTACTGAACCTGGCAAATAACCATAATGTCAACATTTCTTCAGCTTCAATTGATGCGAGGAATAATGAACTGATATGTGTGCAGGTAGACGATCAGAATTTTTCCAGCCTTAATTGGTCTCAGCAAATTGATGCTTCGGCTTTTTACAGCAATAATTGTACTGCGCTACCTGTAAAAGAAGTAAAGCAAAACGACTTTACTTTTTACCCCAATCCTGCTACCAATGTGGTGACAGTATATTTTGGTGGCTTCTTTGAAAGGATTTCTGTAGAAGTTATTAATACCACAGGAGCTGTTGTGATGAAAAAAATCTACGAGAATTCTGAATCTGCCAATATCGAACTCGACTTCACGTCAGGCGTATATGTGCTTGCTGTCAATACAGGGGACGGGCACTATATTACTAAAAAATTATTCAAAGAATAAACCTTAAAACACTATATTTTTCAATTATCTGCTAAACCCTTTAAGGATTGCTGCTTATTGCAGCAATCCTTCTTTATTTCTGTTAATTTTTTAGACTCCGAAATTAATTTTAATCATCATTATAAAGTTTTTTTATTTTGTTTTTGTTTTTATTTTTTGTGGTATAACTTGTTGTAAATCAAGCTTTAGTTTTGTTGTTAATTGCTGATGTTTTTTTTTAGGTGAATATTTTTTTCAATTTTTTATCCATCTTGACAATCGTCAATGTCACTCCTTCTGCCAGGGTCTATATTTGTAATTGTAATCGAAATGATACACAACTAATAATTAATTTAATTTTAAAAACCTTTACAAGTCTTAATCATGAAAAACTTAAAAAACCTTAACCCCTCCATCTTCTTTTTTATTGCTGTTTTTATTTCTGCTTTTACAACAAAGGCACAGAATGTTCATTTTTCGGATATTCACTTCAAAACAGTATTGCTTGCAAATACATTGGTAAATACCAATGGCGATAACGAAATTCAAAAATCTGAAGCCAATGCCTTTAATGGATCTCTCGATGTATCAAATTCCACGATTTATGATATGACCGGAATAGAGTATTTTACTAATATGGTTTCTCTGAATTGCTCTGGGAATGATATTGAAGAATTATATATTGCTGAAAACACAGGTTTGATGCGCCTCAATTGCAGTAATAATAAATTATTTGGACTCGATGTTACCAATCTTACAGAATTGATGATTCTTGATTTTCATGATAATTCTATCAGCAACCTGAATTTACATGCAAATACTGCTCTTATTCATTTAATTGCAAATAATAATCAACTTGAAGAACTTGACCTAAGATCAAACCTTGATATTCAGAAATTGGATTGCAGCTTTAATAATATTTTGTACCTTGATTTAAGTGCAAATAATGTTTTAAAATCTATCAATTGTTCATCAAACAATCTTTCAGAACTCAATTTGGCAAACCAAAACAATATAAATATCCCTGCCGGGTCTATTGATGCCACCGGAAATAACCTTAATTGTGTACAGGTGGATAACCAAAGCTATTCAAGCCTTAACTGGTCTCATCAAATAGATGCAACAGCCTACTACAGCAACAACTGTACTGCGCTTCCATTGAAGGAAATTGCAATGGATGACTTCACCTTCTACCCCAATCCTGCTACTGATGCCGTAACAGTATATTTTGGTGGCGAATTCGAAAGAGTCTCTGTAGAGGTTGTAAATACTTCAGGTGCTGTTGTAATGAAAAACAGTTATGAAAATGCTGAATCTGCAAACATTAATCTTGATATTCTTGCGGGGGTATATATGATAGTTGTTAATTCAGGAAACGGACATGTCATTACTAAAAAATTAATCAAACAATAAGTAAATTTTTCAGAATGATCTGAATTATTTATTGTGAATATGCTTTTGAGGAATTAGTGAAAATATCAATTTAAGGCCAGACGATCAAATTTTACGATCAGCATGAACACACAAGAAGGTCAGATTAAAACGTTTGAAACGGTAAAGAAATAACCTTAATTCTTTCAGCTTTCATTTAAAGAAATTGGTATAGTCCCGGAATTTTGAAATCAAAATTCCGGGATTTTTATTTGTAACTTTTGGGTTTTAATTCATTATGTTAATATCTTTTTTAACATAATAAATACTGATGAATAAATTTACAGCCTTCTTTTTTCTCCTTTTTTTACTCCCTTTTTTACTTTCGGCCCAAAATGATTCCGAAGTTAATCTCAAAATAAACTACTTCCCGGGTTCTGTTGCACTGCAGGATGAGACAAAGAACATGTTGAGTACTTTAATTTTCAACATCAGAGCATCCGAAAAGGTAAAGAAAATTGAAATTATCGCTCATTCAGATTCAAGGGATTTATCGGAAGAACGTATCCTTTTAATAGCTGAATTTTTAAATCAAGAAGAAATCCCTGATTCAATCATCGAAAAAGTAACTGAAATCAATCCGTTGGATGAAGTGGAAATTTTTATTGACTTTGGTTCTGAAGATAATGAAATATCATTGAAACCTTCAGGTTTAACTTCCCATTCAATCAAATGGAAAGAACCCGATAGTATTACCAGGCAATATTGTCCGGGCAAATCAAAATCTCCACAGGTATTTATGATACCTCCTGACTCCGATGTCAATATAACCGGAGCGGAAGGTACGGTTATTAATATAAGCAGAAATGAATTGCAACATTTCAATGGCGATAGGGTAGAAGGGCCTTTAAGTGTTGAACTGAAGGAGTTCTATTCCACGGAGGATATTATCAGGGCAGATTTACAGACAGTTTCTGACCACGATGTTCTTGAATCCGGGGGCATGATTCATCTCAATGTAAGCGCTGAAAATAAACCAGTCAAGCTCAAAGAAGGGGCATTTGCCAATATTAAAATGCCTGCCCAAAATACAAGGCCCCTGAAAGGCATGGATCTTTTTGTCGGCGAATATATGGACAACGGAGCGCTAAACTGGAAAATGACCCTGCCGGTGGAATTTTCTCCTTCAACAGGTGATACTTTTATGCCCGATTCCTATGTGAAAGCAAGATACAAGGAAGTACTCGATTCTGTTTACTATTATAATTTTAAAAAAATACCCGGGCATACTCACCAAAATATTAAAGTTCTGCTTATGAGTAAATCCATGGGGAATGATAACAATCAAAGAAGGGATATCAAGAAGTTTTTTCATTACGAACAATATTATGATCTTCAGTTACCCTTTATTAACCCACCCCCTGTTCCCGGTGAACTGACTCAAAGAGGAGGAATTTTTATAAACCTTGACCGCTTTTTCAGAATAGATATTAATTTCCCCAAAAGAAATCCTCCGATTCCGCCTTCTACCAATATTTATCTGAAATTAGATTATTCGGGCGATCTGCTGAGCAGCAAAAACAGGTTATCAGCAAGACCCACTATTGCCCTCAAACTAAAGAACAGGTCTGTATTTCTTCAGGGCGAAATCACGTACTCCGGCAAGGACAAAACAGCATTCGATTATGTGATTAAAAGAGTACCCCTCGATCAGGATGCAGTCCTGATGGCCTTTTGGGATTCCGGGGATGATATACTATTTGCTTCTCAGGAATTTAAAGTTGATAAGTCCAATAATTCCAGGTCTATGGCGCTACGTAAAATTGATAAGAGAATCTTTTCTGAGATAATGAGCGGGCTTTAGAAGATTATTTCATTAATATACTAAGAGTTTATTGTTCAGATAATCCTTATATTAAACCTGATCTTTTTTCTCCAGGTTATATTTTGAATCAGTTTCCCTTTGAAAGAAATTAATCTTTTACAAAAAAAAAGTTACCTTTCCACAATAGTATAGGATTAAAGCACCAAAGAATAATGAGATTATGATTTTAGAATTAGCAGACTGGATAATAGTTGTTCTCTTTTTAGGAATCACCTTATTTATAGGTTTAAAATATAAAGATACAGCAAGTGCTTCACTGACCGACTTTTTTTTGGCAGGAAGAAATTTGCCCTGGTACATTGCCGGTATCTCAATGGTAGCCACAACCTTTGCTGCCGATACGCCACTTTGGGTAGCTGAGGTGATCAAAAAAAATGGAATTTCCGGAAACTGGCTTTGGTGGAATATGCTTATTGGGGGAATGCTTACTACTTTCTTTTTTGCCAAAATGTGGAGAAAGGCAAATGTCCTCACCGAACTCGAGTTTTTGGAACTGCGGTATGCCGGCAAACCAGCTAAAGTTTTCAGGAAATTCAAATCGGTGTACCTGGGCATATTTTTCAATACAATTATTATTGGGTGGGTGAATGCCGCTATGATAAAAATTCTTGTTATTTTTCTGGACATTGATTATTCAACGGCTTTTATGTTTATAGCAGTGCTGATGGTGTTAATTGCTATATATTCCTCCCTTTCAGGTCTTCTTGGAGTAGTGATTACGGATGCACTACAATTTGTTCTTGCTATGACAGGCTGTATCATTTTAGCCGTTATTATGCTCAATTCAGAGCAGGTGGGAGGAGTGACAGGTCTGAAAGAAAAATTGCCTGAATGGCGTTTTGACTTCTTCCCGAATATAAACTCTGCAGGTTCTGCTGTTGGTACTTTCGGTCTTTCAATCGGGGCTTTTTTCTCCTTTATAGCTGTTCAGTGGTGGGCAAGTTGGTATCCTGGTAATGAACCCGGAGGAGGGGGCTATATCTCACAGCGGATGATGAGTACAAAAGATGAAAGAAACTCAGTTTTGGCTACTTTGTTTTTTCAGATTGCCCATTATGCCCTAAGGCCCTGGCCCTGGATAATAGTAGGTTTATGTGCCTTGGTTGTCTACCCTGATCTTCCAATGAACAAAGCCGGGGATGGTTTTGTTTTGGCAATGAGAGATTTTATGCCCACAGGGCTCAGAGGCTTGTTGTTTACGGCTTTTCTCGGAGCGTATATGAGCACAATCTCCACTCAGCTGAATTGGGGGGCAAGTTATCTGACCAATGATTTGTACAAAAGACATCTTGAAGAAAAAGGGGAAGGAGTAACACAGAAAAGACTGGTGCTTGCAGGCAGGTTATTTACTGTAGTTATTATGATCATCGCTTTGGTTGTTACTTCCTATGTAGATACTATTGACGGTGCTGCCCGTTTTCTTATTGCCTCTTCTGCCGGATTGGGGGCAGTCCTGATCTTGAGGTGGTATTGGAGCAGAATAAATATCTGGAGTGAAATTGCGGCCACTGTCGCCCCGATACTTGGATATACCCTCAGCAAATTTGTCCTTGCTCCGATATTTGATGTTGTAATTAGTAAAGACGAAATCCAAAACAGCTTTATTGACAATGAAGGTATTTTGTTGTGTACCACCTTATTTACCACTATAGTTTGGTTGGTTGTCACCTTTCTAACTCCTCCGGAAAATGATGAAACCCTCAAAAAGTTTTATCTGCAGGTGGAACCTGAAGGTGCCTGGGGCAGTATCCGGCAAAAATTAGGACTTCCTCAATCAAAATCTGAGATTCCTAAATTGATAGTTTGCTGGTTCAGCGCTACCGCCCTTACGTACTCTTTACTCTTTTTTATAGGAAAGTTAATTTTTCAGGATTATTATTTTGCCTGGATTAATTTGGGTGTTGCTGTTTTTTCATTCTTTATACTGAGGCATTTTATGAATAAAACTAAAAATATCCTTCCTGATAATTAAAGATTGGAATCGTAGGAATATTTGTTTCTTGAAAATTGCAGTACTGTTGAACCTTAAAATCGGATCATCAATCCTTGCGCAATATAGTACTGATTTTACTTGCACGCTGTGCAGGGATCCACGCAGCAAAAGTCCCGATGGCCAAAACAGTAATTATTACCTCTATAAAGTCACGAAAGCGCATTTCCACCGGGTAGGCATCGATGATGAAATCTCCGGAACCACTTAGTTGGACTAATCCGTATTCCTGCTGAAGAAAACAGAGAATCACCGCAAGGATACAACCGAAAAACAAGCCTGAAAATGATAAAAGAAAGCCTTCTGCAATAAATATTTTTCTGATTAAAAGATTGGTTGCGCCCATTGATTTAAGTGTGGAAATATCTTTCTTTTTTTCCAGTACCAGCATCCAAAGAGCTCCTACCATATTAAATGCTACCAAAACGAGGGTGAAAGCAAATATCAAAAAGGCGACATATTTCTCCAGATTAGTGATTTTGTATAAGGCCTCATCCTGTTGATAGCGGTTCTGTATCAGAAATTCCTCTCCCAGTATTTCTCTTATTTTTCCGATCGTATTTGAACTGCTGAAATTCTTGTCCAGCTTTATTTCAAGAGAGGATATCTCCCCGTTTTTGTAGGATGTCAACTCCTGTACGAATTTTAGATTCGTAATGACATAATTGTCGTGTTCAGGTTGTTGAATTGCGTAGATAGCCGAGGGATAAACATTTCGCTTTTTAAAGGGCTTTTTGGAAAGACTCGCAGACAGGTTTTTTTTTGTTCTCTTGGGCATATAAATTGTCATATGCTGATTGAAGGCTACACCAACCGATACATTCAGAGTGTACTCAAGCGTTGCCCCGATAAGGGCATAGTTTACATTGCTCAGAGAATCGTATAGTAAATATCTCCCCGAACTCAGGCAGGTGTCTATGGAGGTGGCCTTTTTGTAATTTTTATCTACCCCTTTAATATTTCCAATGTTCTGAATACCATCGTACTCAAATAAGGCAATCTCTTCCAGTGTCTTCGATATTGTTTTTACGCCTTTAAGAAGGCTTATCTGAGTCAGTTTGTCACTGTCAGGTATAAAGACTTTCCCTTCAACAGCTGTAATTTTCACATCGGGCTTGAAAGCACCGATCATGTTTCCCAGCAAGCCCTCAAACCCATTGAAAACAGACATGATAACTATCAGGGCCATGCTGCCTATGCAGATGCCAAAAACAGATATCCCGGAGATTATATTTATGGCATTGGTTGATTTTTTTGAAAATACGTACCTTCTTGCAAACTTAAAGGGCAGGTTCATATCGTTTTCAGGATTTTCAAAAGTCTGATAGTTTCTTTTTGTTTTTAATGGGATTACTCTTCCTCGTCCTTGTTTTCCAGTGCCTTCTTCGCGTCCATAGCTTCCTTCATAGAACGGTTTTTTGTATTCTTTTTGGAATTCAACTGAGTGAAAAGTTTGTCTATGTGTTCTCCTTCGTCTAATGTGTCATCAATGTAGAATTTTATGATAGGTATTCTCCTTACCTGCTTTCTTATTCTCTTTCCCAATAACCCGCGCAGATAAGAGAGGTTTTCCCATAATTCTTTTACCACTTCCTGCTTGTAGGGGACGTTGTACACGCTTACGTAAATGTAGGCTATACCCAAATCTGCACTCATTTTTACATTAGTTACAGTCACCAAAGGTTCTACACCGTATATAAAGGCACCCTCCATCTGAAGAATTGTGCTGAACTCAAATTGAATCAGCGAACCTACTTGTCTTTGCTTTTTTGTTTGTTCCAAACTTTAAAGTATTGTAATATTAAGTAAATTGTAATAACAGGAAATAGCTTAATTACCTGTTTGTTACAAAATTACTATTAAAATTTTATAAAACCCCTCATTTTCTGTATTTCCTTGTTTAGAGAATTACAGTAAAAATGTCCCTTTATTTGAAATTCAATTCAACGATCAAAGCATTGTGGTCTGAAATCAATTCGTCTCCTGTTTCAGTTATAGATGTTTTTATGCCCCACTGATTTTGTTTGGGGTTGTTGTTTTTACATTGTTTCTTTAAGCTAAGAGATAATAATATATGGTCTATCTGTTCCCTCTGCCCTTTGTAATCATAGGTCCATCTTGTGTCGTAGTCCTCAAAGTAATAGCTGTCACCTGTTTGTATCATCTCTTCCTGAATGTCAAGGAAACCACGGATTTTCTGAAGGACAGGGTGTCTTTTTTCACTGTTTAAATCCCCCATTACTATTACATGTTCTTTTTTTTGAATTAAAGGAATCATCAATCTTCTTGCAATCTCTGCCTGCATCAGTCGCTTCTGATCACTGTCTTCTCCTCCTCTCTCAGATTTCAGGTGCAGTAAAAACAGATGTATATTTTCTCCTTTTACATTTATCGTAGCCTTCATGCCTTTGCTGATGCCCGTTTCATTTGTTTCGTCTTTATCCGACTCAACAAAGTACAAACCCCTGTCAGGAAATGATAGTGCCACCTCCTTTAACTCAAATTTTGATAAAAAGGCTACATGTTGTCCTGTTTCCGTATCTGCTGATTTACATACTTTCATGTATTGGTAATCCAGCCCTTGTTTTTTTAATTCTTCATGCAATGCCTTAACCTCACTTTCTTTGCCTACTTCAGTAAGTCCTATTACATCAGCATCTATCCGTTTTATCTGAGAGGCTACTTTTTTAGTGGCTTCTTCAAACTTTTTAGTCCTGTAGTTATTATCACTCCATTTCTTTTTTTCTGTATCAGCAGCATATTTCATGTTGTAGGGAAGACCGTATTTCAGGTGTACCTTCCTCTTTATTAAAAATTCACAGTTAAAGGTGGCAATTTTAAGGTCCTGCCCTGAAATGATTTGTACAGGTAGCAGAATGATCAGAATAAGAATAATTTTTTTCATTATTGGCTTTCGGTATTTTAAGGTACAGTATTTAAAGCGGATTGATTGCTCCTTTATTCACAATATGTATACTTGCTGACAGCATCTTTTTTCCAGATCCCGGCACTGAAGATTTTTTTGCTGATAGGAATTAAAACTGTTTTCAGATTAGTATTTCCGGAACAATTTAATTTGTCCAACTGCAAATTTCCACAAAGTTTCAGGATATCCAAATCATTTTCACTGCAATTAATGACTTTCAGTAATTTATTTTTATTCAGATTTAATTCGTTAATCTGATTGTCATGACAATCTACTTTTATAAGTTCCCTGTTTTTCTCTGTATTTAATTCATAAAGGTTGTTTTTTGCACAATTCAAAAGTTTTAAATTGATGTTTTCAGATAAATCCAACTCCTGAATTATATTTTTTTCGCAGTTCAGTTCTTCCAGGTTTATGTTCTTTTTTAAGTCTAAACTTCTTATTCTGTTTTTGAAACAATGAAATTTCTTCAGATGAATTAGTGTAGTGATCTCCGGTTTTATTAAATTGTTCTGTGAACAATCAACCTGCTCTAAATTTTTATTATTACTTAAGTTAAGTATGGAAATATCATTCCTGCTGCAATTCAAATATATTAAGGCCTGACAGTTATTAACTTCAAGTTTTGATAGTTTATTTTTGTTACAGTTCAATCTCCTTAATTCAGGATGATTGTCAGCTAATAACTGAACCAGGTGATTATTGTAACAGGATAATATTTTCAACGTTGTATTTCCTCTTATGTCCAGGTTGATAATTTCATTGTCAAAACAATATAGTTCCTCGAGCGCCGTATTGCTGATGTCCAGCTTTAAAAGATTGTTATTTGTACAGGATAATTTCTTTAAAGCAATGTTATTACTCAAATCCAATTCTCCCAACTTATTTCTGAAACATTGCAGTTCCTCCAGTTTCGCGTTCTTACCGATGTTCAGTTCCAGCAGGTCGTTATTATAACAGGAAAGGTGTTCAAGTTCGGTATTCTTTTCAAAATTGAGCTTTTCAATCTCGTTATAGGAACAATCCAGTGTTTTAAGATTAACAAATACTTCTATGCCTCTTAAGTTCGTTATTTTTTTATCTGGAAATGCTGCCGATGAAACATTTAGTTTCTCAATTTTTAAGGCATCTGAAATCTTTAAAGAATGATTAACAATACCATCACTGTCAATCCCAAGATCTATAAGTCTTTGTTCGAAAACAGGATCTGGAATTGTTGTGGTCTGACAAAAGACGGATTCATACCCGGGAATGATATGAATGAGGAATGTAAATAAGATGTGGTTTTGCATGGTGCTTTTTTTACAATACTGAGAATTGTATTAATAAATCCACCCTGCTTCTGAAAATTAGCAATCCGCGGGTGGCCGTGATCCGATTCGGGATTCTTTTAGCAATCTAGCCAGGGTCTTTTCATAAAAATCCAATAGTAAATTCGTTATATTCAATTCAATATCTATTCTCCTGTATTCTCCTCCTTTCTCTTCTTCAGGGTGTTCAAAGGCACCAATAGTTATAGGTACATTCATGAATTTTAGCTGAGCCCTTACCGACCAGGCACGTGCTACTCCCAACTCCATATTGTTCTTCAACGTAGAGGTGATGTGTCTTGTTGCCTTTTTTAGGGTGTCCTTTCCCAGAAAGTGTGTAAAAGAGGTTCCTTCAGGAATATCTATAGGGTGAGGATAGGACCTCCCATTGAATCTGTAACCGTCGGTATGACCTTCCAGGTAGATGAAAAATTCTTCCTTGCATCGCATACTCACCTCACAATATTTACTCAGAACTTCCTGGTCTACCCATGAGGCTATTTTTTTGTAATAGGCAGGGTCTCCCATCTTTGCCAGGTTGGCTTTGCTGCACAAGTGGGGGGCAATGATATATTTGATTCCTATATTTCCGAGAGGTTCATAAATTACGGTGGTTTCACAGTTGCTTTTTGAAGAATTCAGGTCTGTATACATTATTTTGGCAGAAACAGGGCCGAACCTTTCTCTCTCTTCGTGTGTTATCCGCCTCGCTTCCAAAACCAATGCCCAGTATTTGCATTGATATACTTTTCCTTTTAACCGGTGTATCTGACAGCTTAATTCTTCATCGTACTGAAGTTGATGTCTGGATTTCAAAGCGGCAGATTTCTTTAAAAAATCTTCCCCTTTGTCACAGGGGTCTAAATGTCCTTTTATTATCCAGGATTTTGTCTGTGCTATCTTATCGCAATAAAAATTGACCAGATTTATTTTATTTCTTATTTCTTTGTCTTTTGCAGGAAAACCTCCCCGCCATATTGTTGTGGTATCTGTGGTTACATATAATGACCAGGCCTTGTTGAGGTCTTCCAGCTGATTGTCTGATTTGTTTACGGCCGCCTGCAATCTGTCGATCTTTTCTTTTGTCTCCTTATTCAGTTGAAGGTCATGTTCCTGCCGGACAGCATAAATATCGACCAGTCTTTGACGTGCCCTTGTACAAAAGTTGATGCTCCCATCTATTGTGTAGGCCCTTATTTGTGCAGCCTTGTCGCAATATTCAAAGACAAAATCTGCTGCGTCAGATAGTTTGTTGTCTGGCAAAAAATCTTTCCAGGCTTTATTTAATGTGGCAAGATTTTTATTCTCAGTTTTTACAATTTGTTGAAGTTTTTTTAGTTTTTCTTTGGCTTTATCATCCAGTTCAGGCTGATAGTCTTTTTGGATTCTGTTTATGTTTGTCAAAGCATTTTCGCCATCCTTACATGGGTTTAAGAGACCATCAATTGTCCATGCACGAATTTCTGCCTCCCGGTTGCAGGGGAATATATGTTCGTATTTTATCTTTTTTGTCAATTGTTCATCCTCCACAAAATCTTTCCAGACCGAGTTAAGATTACTCAATTCTATGTCGATCTTGTCCACCATGAATTGTAATTTGTCAATCTTATTAAGGCTTGTTTCGTCCAATCCGGGATTATATTCCTCACGCAATTTTTCAATGTCATCCAACCGTTGCTGTCCTTTTATACAGATGTTGAGAGTTCCGTCAATTACATATGCCTTTGTCTGAGCAATTTTATCACAGTATTCGAAAACAAAACTGATGGGGCCGCTGAGTTCATCATCCGGTGTAAAATCTTCCCAGGCTTTGTTCAGAACGATTACATTTTCTCTTTCCCTGCTGACAATGGATTTTAACTTTTTAAGTTTTTCGTTTGTCATTTCACCCAAAGCGGGCTGATGTCGTTTTTTTATTGCTGTTATACTGTCAAGAGCATTTATTGCAATGTCACAGGGATTCAACAGTCCATCCATAATGTAGGCTTTTATTTCCGCCTCTCTGTCACAGCTGAAGGTATGCCCGTATTTTGTGTTCTCTGTAAGATTGTTTTTCGGAATAAATTCTTTCCAGGCTGCATTCAGTATCGATAATTCTGTATTGTTCTGCTGAACATGTTCCTCCAGCCATTTTATCTTTTCGGCCAGGTCTTCCGGAATATCATGATCGTTTTTATCCTGTAATGAATGTATTTTCTCCAACATCTCATTGCCGTATTTACAGATGTCGGTAGCAGCACGCAAAACATAGATTTTCATCCAGGGAATAGTATAACAGTCAATGACAGGGATGTCTGTATCAAAGCCAGGCGATACATTTGTCAACCCGTAGGTTTCCCAGGCAACATCCAGTTTTGCAATACCCTCCCAAAGTTCCTTCATCATCTCTATTTCTTCCTCCATCCCCTCTATCACTTTAGGGTCAAAGGTAGTGGCAGCAAGTTTCAATACCCGGTTTTCAAAACGATCTTTTGACATTTCCAGGTTGCCCTCACAATAATAGGCATGTGCTGTCATGTAAAAAAACTTGCATAGTGTTCCCTTTTCACAAACAGTTTTGGCATCAGGAACCGAAGCCAGGTCTTTCCGGCTGACGGCTGATTTGTCTGTCATGAATTTGTCCCAATAAGGAGCCAGGTCATGATAGGCTTTAATCTTAATTTTTAATCCTTCAAATCTGTCAGTAAAGCCGGGGATTCTCTCCTGTATTTGAGTTCCCATAAGTTCAATTTCCTGTATCATTTTTTCTGATGACTCAAGGTTATCAGCACAGAAATAGGAATTTGAATACATCAGACAAAATTTGATATAATTGGCAGGTTGTGATTTTTCAGGCTTTACCAGTTTGCTGATGTTCGAGGTTTTCTCCTTTTTCAGGAATTCCTGCCAGGTATCTTCAAAGTTTACAAGCTGTGCCTGAACACCAAGGGTAGAAAGGGATAGAAGAAGTGTAAGGAGGATTAATAATAAAGGGTATAAATCTATGCTCTTTTTCATGTTCTGTTTTCAGATTATGATGAATTGTCTCTTCTGATTATTATAATAAATATAAAAATTAAAATCCAGACGATACAGGGATTGAATTGTATTGTCTGGATTTTTATGATTTTCCTGATTTTTTAATTAACTATTCATCTTCTTCCTTCACCGCTTTCTGCAACCACTCCAACCTTTTTAACATCGGCTTGTTCAGGGTTAGCAAATAATCTGCCCTCAATCTTGCCATGTCATCAAGACGCTTTCTTGCATTGCTGTCAAAATTGACCGTTCCGTCAATTATATAAGCTTTAGCCTGTGCAATTTTATCACAGTATTCAAATACAAAATTTACCTTGCCGGATAACTTGCCGTCTTTATCGAAATCTTTCCATGCCTTGTTCAGAACGGCTGTGTTTTTTTCATCTTTTTGCGGCCACTCCTCCAGTTTCTTAATCATTTCAAGCATCTCCTTATCCAAGTCAGGGTCATGTGCGTTCTGTACTTTTTCAAGTTGTCCCAAGGCATATTTTCCACTAAGACAAGGGTCGGTATAGCCATCAAGAATATAGGCTTTTACCTCCATCAGTCTGTCACAGGGAAAATCATATTCGTATTCCAGGTCATAGCTCACTTCTCCCTTTTGTTGAAAATATGCCCAGGCTTTATTCAAATCCTCCGTTTCGCTAGTCTGTTTCTCTACCAGCGATTCCAGTTTTTCCATCTTTTCTACTGTAATCTCGTCGAGTTCAGGGTCGTATTCCGCTATGACTCTTTCTATATCATCCAGTCTTTTCTGTCCGTTTGTACATATATTGATGCTTCCGTCAATAATACAGGCCCTGATTTCAGACAGTTTATTGCAGTGTCCGAATTCAAGGTCAAAATTGAAAGGAGTTGACAATTTATCATCTATAATAAAATCATCCCAGGCTTTATCTACAATCACTACTCCTTTTTCATCGTTGCTGACGAGCCCCTTGAGTTTTTTGAATTTAGAAAGCGTCAGAGATGCCATGTCCGGTTTGTACTGTTTACGTATTTTGGCTATGCTATCCAATGCATCCCGACCATTTTCACAGGGCTTACTCAAACCATCCATCAGATAGGCCTTGATTTCAGCTTCGCGGTCACAGATGAATTCGTATTTGTAATTCGCTGATAGAGGCAGAATGTCTTTGGGGGTAAAAATTCTCCAGAATGAATTGAGTACAGCAAGGTCTTTTTTTGATTTGCCAACTTCTTCTTCCAGCCACTCTATTTTGTCTATGATATCCGAAGGGGTAGGGTGGCTGTTTATTTTTTGTAAGGCTTTGATTTTTTTTAACATCTTTTCACCATCTCCGCAAAGGTCATAGGTGGCCTTGAGTAAACAGGCTTTCAGATTGGGAATCACAAAACAATCAAATACCGGAAGTTCAGAAACCAGACCAGGCGAAACTCCTGTTAACATAAGGGTCTCCCAGGCGGGGTCTAACTCATCAAGACCATCCCATAGTTTCAACATCTTGTCCAGTTCATCTCCCAATCCTTCTACATTTTTATAATCAAATGTAGTAGCCATCAGTTTGCGGACCTTCCCGTCAAATTGTTCTCTTGCATTTTCAAGGTCCCCTTCACAATAATAGTCGTGAGAAATCATATAAAAAAATTTAGCCAATGTCCCTTTTTCGCAGACAGTCCTCGCATCAGGCAATGCAAGAACGTCATCCCGGGAAACAGAGTTTTTGTCATTCATAAATTTCTTCCACAAAGGGTCAAATTCATGATAGGCCTTCACCTTGGTCTTTAGTTTTATATAACGTTCTTCGAAGCCCGGCACCCTGTCCTGCACTTCCGTCCCCATCTGTTCTATTCTCTGCATCATCTCATCGGCTGACTCTATATTGTCGCCACAAAAATAGGTGTTTGCATACATCAAGGAATATTTGATGTAATTGGCAGGTTGTGTTTTATCAGGCTCCCTTAACTCAGAAATGTTGGAGGTTTTCTCTTTTTTCAGAAATTCCTGCCAGGTCTCTTCATAATTGACGAGTTGAGCATTTAAGAGTGGTATACTTAAAATACTTATTGATATTGTACTAAATAATAATCGAAAAACCTGATCCATAATGCAAATGATAAATTCTGTTAATTATACAATTTTTAATAGTATTAAAATCAACGTCCATGCCAACCAGGTCAACATGGACGTTTTAATTTATTTTATTTAAGCTGATTATTAACACCCTGTTTCAGGGCGGTCACCAATCCCCGATTCGTCTACAAGTTCTTTTAGTGTTTTTTCAAAAAAGTCAAGGAACAAATTCGTAATATTTAGCTCAATTTCTATACGGCGATAATCTTTATCTTTTTCGTCCGAAGGGTGTTCATAGGCACCAATTGTAATTGGCACTTTCATGAAATCCAACTGTGCTTTAACCGTCCATGCCCTTGCGATACCCAATTCCATGTTTGACTCAAGCTTGGAGGTGATATTGCGGGTTTGTTTTTGAAGAGTATCAGCACCGCCATTATTGGATTTACCAATAAAATGGGTATAAGGTGTTCCTTCGGGAATATCCAGCGACTTATCGTAGGTAGCCCCCCCGAATCTGTGTCCGTCAGTATGTCCTTCAAGATAGATAAAGAAGTCTTTTTTACAACGCCAGTTGGTGGTGTTGCAATATTTCTGAAGTACTTCTGCATCTACCCAATCAGCTATTTTTTTGTAATACAAAGGGTCTCCCATCTGTGCCAGGTTGATTTTTTGACAAAGAACCGTGGTAATAGTATACTTTATGCCAATATTGCCCAGCTGAGTGAATGCTACTCTGGTTTCACAAGGCATCTCTCCTTCATTCAACTTGGCTTTCATGATTTCCGATGAGGCAGGACCAAATCGTTCACATTCCTCATAAGTCAATTTCCAGGCTTTTAAGACCAGGACCCAGTATTTGCACTGATACACCTTTGAACGTAAGCGGTTGACATGACAGGTAAGTTCGCTGTCGTATTTCAGGGTATATTTTTTCTTTAAATCATCGATCTTCTTGATATGTGCTTCCCCCTGTTCACAAGGGTCAAGATGTCCTTTTATAGCCCAGGATTTTGTTTGTGCTATCTTGTCACAATAAAAGTCAACAAGTTTTATTGTATCTCTGATAATTGTATCCTTCTGAGGAAAGCCTTCTTCCCACTCCATTACTTTATCGGAAGCAATATAAAGACTCCAGGCAGTATTCAAATCAGCCAGTTCCTGATCTGATTTTTCCTGCATAGCCACCAGGTTATCAATTTTTTGCAAGACCTCATCATCAAGTTCAGGGCTGTATTTTTTACGTATCTTTCCTATGTCGCCGATTCTCTTTTTTCCCTTTTTGCAGAAGTTGATCGTACCGTCCATTGTGTAGGCCTTTATCTGAGCAGCCTTATCGCAGTATTTGTAGGTGATTTTCAGCTTTCCAGAAATTTCATCGTCAGGGACAAAATCTTCCCATGTTTCATTCAGTTTAGCGAGGTTTGCTTCTTCTTTTCCTACTCTTTTTTCAAGTTCTTTAAGTTTCTCCATCGTATCATCATGCAATGAAGGCTTGTATTTCTCACGGATTTCCTTGATTTTTTCAAGCGCTGCTTTTCCGCTTCCGCAGGGGTCTTTGAAACCATCCATTAAATAAGCCCTTACATCAGCTTCCCGGTCACAGGTGAACTCATGACCAAAGTCTATGCCGCTCGGTTTGTTTTCAGGCTTGAATTTATTCCAGGCTTTGTTGAGCGTTGCCAGCCCTTCACTGTTAGAACCTACGTGTTCCTCCAGCCATTCAATTTTCTCTCTTACATCAGCAGGGATAGGGTGCGTATTTGTTTTCTGTAAAGCTTTTATTTTCTTTAACATCTCATCACCTACAGTACAGAGGTCAGCCATCGCCCTGAGAATGTATTCCTTCATATTGGGAATAGAATAACATTCGATTAAGGGAATCTCTGTATCAAAACCCGGAGATTTGTCGGTTTCTATTAATTCTGCCCATGCAGGATCGAGTTTTTCTATTGCAGGCCACAATTTTTTCATCATATTCACCCTTTCCTCCATCCCAGTTACTTGCTTGGGCTCAAAGGAGGTTTTGTCTACGAGTTTTTGAACCCTGTTGACAAAATGTCCTTTCGATTTTGTGAGGTCGCCCTTACAATAATAATACATGGAACTCATGAAAAAATATTTGCATAGTGTGCCCTTTTCACAGACTTTTTTGGCCAGTGCCACGGATTCACTCTCGAGTTCAGATATTTGTATATCTTCCCCGTTTAAAAAACGTACCCAAACTTTTTCACAGGCTTTATAAGCAGCGATCTTTAGTTTTAAATCTTCATATTTTGCTATGAAACCCGGAATCCTTGCCTGAATATCAGGGCCCATGCCGGCCACTTCCCGAAGCATTTCTTCCGAGGGACTTAGGTCGTCGGCACAGAAAAATGAATTGGCATACATCAAACAGTATTTTACATAATTTGCAGGCTGTTCCTTGCCAGGCTTTGTTAATTTACTGATTGCGGAAGTTTTAGGGTTTTTCAAAAACTCCTGCCACGTTTCTTCGTAGTTTACCATCTGTGCATCCACCTGAGGGGTCAGGAACAGGATAGTGGTGAAAAGGCAAATAAAATAACGTAAGTTCTGTCTCATACTCTTGGTTTTTTATTTTTAATTAGATGTTATTATGAGCTAATTCATGGGAGTGAGTTCACAAAATGAGAATTCTTTTTAAAAGAACTGACTTATCCGATACAAAAATAATCATTTATATAATTGCTTTTATCTGCTAAACCTAATAACGCATTATAAATTATTAAATTGTCTCATTTCAGATGTCTTTGCTACAAGCTGTCATCCTCAGGGATAAATTATCATGCCAATTCTGTTTCGCAGGTCAGGGTTGAATTGTTTTTTTTGTGGAAAACATTTACATATATATGAAAATATCTATTTATTGCCTAATTTATTTTAATAAAATTATGGCAGGAATAATATTTAAATGATTCGCTGATTATTTGATTAATAGTAGATTGATTTGATTTTTTAAATTCTGCTCTGATAAGTGTATAATTCAAAATATCGTCCCTTCAATTCAATTAATTTTTCATGAGTACCCTGTTCTCTTATTTTTCCCTCTTCAATGACCAAAATCTGATCGGCCCTGCGTATTGTGCTCAAGCGGTGGGCTATTACAAAGGTAGTTCTGTCCTGCATCAAAACATCCAGACTTTTTTGTATCAATGCCTCACTTTCAGTGTCAAGATTAGAGGTAGCTTCATCCAGAATAATGATTTTAGGACTAGCAAGGAGTGCCCTGGCTATCGAAATTCTTTGTTTTTGACCCCCCGATAGTTTGACCCCGCGTTCGCCTATTAAAGTATCCAGCCCATCATCAAATCTGTCAGTAAACTCATTGACATAAGCCCCCGATACAGCCTTTAGCAATTCCTCCTCTGTAGCATCGGGTCTGGGAAATAAAATGTTTTCCCGAATCGTTCCTTCAAATAAAAAATCGTCCTGCAATACAACACCCAGGTACTGACGGAAACTTTTCAGGTTCACTTTCGATAAATCCTGACCATCTATTGTTATCATTCCGGATGAAGGGGTGAGAAAGGAGGCAGCAAGACTCGCGATAGTAGATTTACCTGACCCGGAAGAACCTACCAAAGCTGTTACTGACCCGGGGGATGATTTGAAATGTATACCATGAAGTACTTCTTTGCTCTCTTCATAGGCAAAATGTACATTCTCAAATATGATTTCTCCCTTCAGTTCTTCTATCTGAACAGTGCGTTTTTCAGGGTCATCCTCCTCCATCATCTTCATGATTTCTTCCGTCCTGTCCAATCCCGCCAATGCATCAGTCAGCTGACTGCCGATATTGCTCATCTGAACAATCGGTGAGATCATCAGGCCAAGGTATAAGGTGAAGGATAAAAATTCTCCGAAGGTCATCTGACCCTCTATCATCAGGTATCCGCCTATTCCCATTATTCCGGTTGTCGCCAATCCCAATAAAAAGGTGGCGGAGCTCGTTACAAAGGCAGTGGAGGTAAGGCTTTTTTTTACGTTTTCATATAATTTCTCCACCCCGGCCTCAAAACTTGCATTTTCCTGTTCCTCGGCATTGAAGCCTTTGATTACGCGTACTCCGTTCAATGTCTCGGTCAGCCTCCCGGTTACTTCTGCATTTATTTTTCCCCGTTTTCTGAATATAGGCCGGATGTATCCAAAGGCCTTCAATGCTATAAAAGCAAATACCGATACAGGGACCAATACAAAAACGGTCATCGTCAAATTTATTCTTATCAGCAGAATCAGGGATATTATTGCAGTAAAAGTTCCACCAACTAACTGTACAAGTCCGGTTCCTACAAGATTCCGTACTCCGGTAACATCTGTCATAATCCTTGATACCAATGCCCCGGATTTATTATTATCAAAAAAGCTGATAGGAAGAGATAATACTTTCTTTTGAACCCTTGCTCTGAATTTTGCTATCAGGTGTTGTGCTTCCACACTCAGTATCCTTGTCAGTAAAAAGGAGGTCGCCGCCTGAACAATTATCGCAGAAATTACCACCAGTAATAATATTTTCAACATCTCAATATCTTTATTAACAATTACATCATCCATCAGATATTTGCTTGCACCGGGAAGTACAAGGCTGGCAAGCCTGCTGAATACTATAAGGATAAGTCCTATCCCAATAGTTTTTCTTCTGGGCCAGATGATATGTTTAAATGCCCAGGCTATACTTACGTTTTTGTTCTTTTTTGTTTTTTTGTTCATCTCAAATTTTGAAAGAAATATTTGTCAATAATCTATTGATATTCTCTTAATTGTTTAAACTCCTGTAAAACCTTTTCTTTCTCTTTTCTTTTTCTGCATAAACATTCAGCAGCATGTTGAGGTTTTATAGAATATTTTTCCGGAATGTGTCGTATGTAGGTCCTTACCTCTTCGAAGTAGGAAATACTGATTGTTTTTAGCTTGCTGTATGCAAGTTTGAAAAGGGCAGCATTGTTTATGTCAACTTCTATTTTATAGAGTTTTCGGGTTCCAAGTTCTACGTATTCTATACTTTCTATGGAACAATCTACATATAAACTGTCGACGGTCATTAATTTTACATTGGTATTTTTTAAATCCTTCTTATCTGTTTTTGGAGCAATTTCATCCTTGTAGTATATTGTAAGCTTTGTTTTATTGTATAAGGCTTTAA
Organism: uncultured Aureispira sp.; assembly: GCA_905480075.1. Taxonomy (GTDB): domain Bacteria; phylum Bacteroidota; class Bacteroidia; order Chitinophagales; family Saprospiraceae; genus Aureispira. Next base: position 21,970 of record CAJQOX010000052.1, read on the forward strand.
TAGCTATAGAATAGTTGTAATTTTCTTCATTATTCAAAGGAAAGGTTTTTGATATATTGGGCTTTGCTAAAAATTCATCACAATTTATCCAGGCATAATCAGGTCGGTTTCCCTTGTCATTTCCATAAATTAAATTATTTGAAAAGCATCCTTTGAAAATGGTTAGATTATCGCGTGTTTCAGGACTGAATTCTATACTTTTCTTATCACCGGCCGAATTGGTAAACATTACTCCTGTAATTATATTATCTACAAGCCAATCCAGACTTTCTTTTTTAATATTAATTTTTGAAACTGAATTTTTTTTGCCATTTTCTATCATTAGCTTACCATCAGTAATGAGGTTTAAATGATGATATCCTCCCGAAGAGTTTTGAAAGGAAATTCTATCCCCCTTTTTAAAGGTAATATTGAGATTTGTTGTGGATATTATTGCAAGTGTTGTTTTTTTATTACTGAAAAATTTAATTGCCCAATTATCATTTTCATCTTCTTTAATTAAAAGATTATTTGTCAGTAAGGTTATTCTTTCCTTAGTTATTAATTTGGTTTTAAATACTGCATCACAACTGATGAATTCAGAAAGTGCAGAGCTGGGATTGTGAATTTCTGATAAAAATTCACTGTTTGAATTTTCTGAATTTTGGTTTGATATTGAATTGTTCTGATTATCCCGGGAAGTATGATTTTCAGAATTATTTTCAGTTTTGGAATTGTTTTTAAGTCTTTCGTTTTTTTTATTTTGGTTTCTGTCATTATATACGATTGTATTGTGCCTTTGCAATCTCATTTTGTTCCTGCCTGTGTTCAATTGTAACCCGGGACGGTTTATCAGTTCTTTTGGTATCTCATCCAGGTTGTTATTGTATAAATTCAATTTCTCCAGTGACGCTATTTTTATTATGGCATCATCTATTAGTGACAGATAATTATGAGAAATATCCAGCTGCCTTAATTCCTGAAGTTTCATTATTTCCTTTGGTATATTGTCTATGTAGTTGAAGGACAAATCCAGTAACTGAAGCTTAAATATATCGGTAAGTGGAATGTCAAAACTGTCCAGTGAATTATACTGCATATCCAGAATTTTGATATGAGGCATCAGTGCGAGAACTTCAGGGACTTTCTTTAAATGGTTAAATCCCATGTCAAGAACATCAAGGTCCTTATGCCTTTTCAATTCATCCGGCAGGGCTTTTAATCTGTTTCCACGTAAATACAGAATTTTCAATTGTGGGTTTTCCAGTATTTCCTTAGGCAATTCGTCCAACAGCTGTTCTTTTAAACTCAATGCCAGTGTTGTGTTTTTCAATCCCTTTATACTTTCTGAGAGAGGATACAGGTTGTTAAAGGTATCAATGAGGTATAAATCCCCCTCCATTTTTACTCTTGCATATCCGTATTTGTCAAATTGTGTGGCTTCTTCATAGTCATAGGGAATTCGTTCATATCCCTGCTTGTCCATAAATCCATACCTGAGATGTCCGGCGCTGTCCTTTTTAACACACAATGCATAACTGCCCTCATAAAAATACATGTTGTTGACAATCTTTTTATTCCTGTCCAATTCCTTTTTTGCTAAATGTCCCTGATAAATGACTACAAAAAGGGCAAAGCTCATTACAATGGCAGTCAATGTAAATGTTAAAATGATAAGTGCAATTCTACGTTTTTCTTTTTCTGCTTCATCTATAGTATAATCTTTGCTTTCTTGTACATAAGCTACCTCCTCCTTGTTGAGGTTCAACTTATCCTGCAAGGGTATAATTCCTTCAATTTGTGCTGCTGTCAGGTAATCAGCAGTTTCTACCTGTTTTGAAGCATGAAGTTTATTACGTATCAGATTTTCTGTATCAATAACTGCCTGTTCCTCTTTGCTGCGTTTTCCTGAAATTATTTTCGCCAGACTATCATGCGACAATTCATAGTTATCCCCCTTCAGGGTGATAAGCCTCGATTGTTCCAGATAGGTTAATATTTGCTTAATTTCAGTCACTCTATACTCTGCTTACACGATTAAAATGTCATTAATTTTTTTTCAGGAAATCTTTTACATAGTTCTGCCATTGTACCCTGCTTTGTATATCAAAGTTGCAGGGATGTTTATTGCCACTCCTTCTATTTTCAAAAACCATCATGGAAACCAGGTTGTTTGCCATCCATACTATATCCTTCCTTTTCAAGACAAAAGAATTGATCAGCCCCGGACGTCCGTTGACATTCACTGTGGCAATTTTGTAATGAAAATTGGCCATCATTCTTTCAAATCCGGCAACAAATTCTATTTTCATTCCCTTTTGTATAGGATATAGGTTTGAGGAGCTGTTTCCCGAAACCATTACAATGAATTTGTAATTCGGACTTTTTCCTGTCAGCTTTATTTTCCATTCTCTTGTTTTGCTTTTTGAGATTGTCACAAAGCCTTCCTGCAAAAATGTATTGATTTTTTCTTCTTTTGATTCCGTACTGTCTTTACTGATTTTTTCTTCTTCGATGAGGGTGTCTATATTGTTCACTGCGGTCTTTGTATTTGTTGTATCCGTTTTGCTTTCGTCGGCAAAATCAATTTCTTCAGGAAGATAAGTATCCTCAAATCTGTTCACTGAATCCCTGCGTTTTACTTCAGGATATTTGTTATTATGGTATTTTGTGTTTTTTTCCTGACGTTTCATCCGCCTTCCTCCGAAATTAATTATAATATCTGTTTTTTTTACCAGTTGTTCCGGCAAATCTTTCAGATTATTGTTGTATAAATTCAACCCCTCTAATGATATTATTTTTTCTATACCTCTCTCAATCTCAGATAGATTATTATCGGATAAATCAAGTATTTTTAAATTTATCAACTGACCTGTTTCAGAGGGAATGATCTCCAGGTTATTAGATGACATGTTTAAATATTGAAGACCTTGAAGTTGAGTGATGAATATCGGAAAATCAGTGATGTAATTATTCCTTATATCCAGTATGGTTAAGGAGGACAATTCTGCAATTTCTTCAGGCAGTAGGATGAGGTTGTTGTCACTCAGGTCTAAAGATATTAATGATTTAAGTTTGTTAATGTCTTCAGGAATCTCTGAAAGGAAGTTGCCCCGAAGTGCTAATACCTTTAGCTGTGATTGTTCAAATATTTCATCTGGAATTACATCTAGTTCCTGTTCGTTTAGACGAAGGGCTGTAATATTTTTATTCAGCGCTTTAACAGTTTCAGCCAAAGGGTATAAGACATTATTTGTGTCTAAGAGATACAGTTTGTCTTTTATTTTTACACGAGCAAAGCCATAGTCGTCAAATTGTCCTGCTTCGTCATAAATATAAGGAATTCGTATGTTGCCCTCTTTGTCCATAAAACCATACTTGAAATGCCCGGAAGTGTCTGACTTCATACAAAGTGCAAAATTGTCCTCATAAAAATACATACCCGATATTATCCTCTCATGCTCAATTATTGCCCTGTCTGTAATTCCCTTATTGTGGAGTGCTGATATCCAGGAAATGAACAGCAGGAGAATTATTAAAAATGCAAAAATGAGTTTTCTGCGCTTTTTCTTTTGAATTAACTGCCCTCTCTTTTTACTTTCTTCCCGGCTTTCTCTGATGTACAGTCTTTCTTCTCCACTGAGGGTTAATTTTTTTTCATAGGGTATTAATCCGCTAAGTTGAGCATCTGTCAGAAAATCGGGCTTCCCGGATTGAATTGAAGCCTGAAATTTGTTTTTTACCAGTTTCTTCCACTCTGCTATTGCTTTTTCCTCAGCACTAAGTTTCCCTTCAATTACTGTTGCCAATGCATCATGTGCCAATTCGATATGTTCTCCTTTAAGAGTTATCAAACGGGATTGTTCCAGCAATTCCAGTGTTTTGGAGAGGTCTTCCAACATTTTTCTGCGCTTATTTTCTTTTTAATATCTGTTAATATCCGGTAAAAGTTGCTATGTTCATTTTTTTATCTTTTCGTATTCAGATATCAAATCATTTAAACTGACAGGTTGTTTAGTGCCTTCAGAAGTAATGAGCATTTTTAATATCCCCCACACCATTTCCTTGTCTTTTATATCTTTTTCTATCTCACTAACCTGTTCTTCTAAAAAATCACCCAAAACATCTTCTAACTTTCCTAGCTTATTGACAGTGTTGATATCGAGTGCCTTATCTTTACTTTTTTCTACAAGATTATTCAGCTTATCTAAATATACTTGCAGGTAGGGAAGCTCAACTTGTTGGTTTTCGTTTGCAATATTGTCAATGATTTGTTGTAATACTACCGTTTTATTGTCAATGCTTATTCCCCCTTTTTTGCTGATGTTTTCCACAACATGCATCAGCGTATCATTACTCATTCTTTCCAATCGCATACGGCTGTTGAAAATGTCGGGAATCTTGTCCTCGAATTTATCAAGGTGCGTGAAATATTCTTCTCTCATTACCAGTATTATCTTTACATTCAAATCTTCCCGCATCAGTATCTCTGCAATAAAAGACATAAAGGTTTCCTGTTCCTCCTTGCTACCTGAAATAAACAATTCTTCAAACTGATCGAATAGCAGATAAACAGGACGGAAATAATCAAGGTAAAATATTTTTAGCGCTTCGCTCAGTTCTGTCTTAGGATGTATCAGGGTTTCTGAGTGGTCATCTATCGCTGTTCTGATCGATTTCATAATGTTGTCACTTCTGCGGACATATAATTCAAACCAATCAGAGTCGCTGAATTTGTTGGCAAGCCCGCACTGTACCAATGATGTTTTCCCTGTTCCTGATAGCCCGTACAAAAGTGTCAGTCTTGATTTTCTAATCTTACTATAAAGCTCTTCTGTCTCTTTTTCTCTTCCGAAATATATGTCTCGGTCTTCTTTGGTATAGGAATCAAGAAATTTAAAAGGGTTTTTATCGTTCATGGCGTATTGATGTTTGCCGAAGGTTTAAAATCAGAATAATTGTGATTCAAATTCATTAAAAAAACGTTTGAGCATCTTTGCCGGCAGCGTCTTATGATGTTCCTTGTAGGTTTTGAAAGGTTGTTTCTGTGTATTCAGCAATTTGTAAAGATAGTCATCAGATTGACGACCCTCGAAAAAATGTATTTCGGGAACATTATTCTTTGCCTCAAAACTGTTTACATCAATTATCAAAGGCCATAGATTTATGTATTCTGTCGTACTGTCAATTGCTGATATATTCTGTTCTTTGAAAATGAGAATGGAACTGCTTTTTAAATAATTTTTTTTGAATGCCAGTCTGTTCAGATAAGGTTTTAGGTTTTCTCCGTGTAAAATACTGACCTGATGTCTGAATGATGTGTGTTTAATATAACCGGTCTGAACATCTATGAAACGTACTGAAAGGAAGAGGTATTTGCTCATGAAACCCAATTGAGCAATCAAATCTATCAGTTCTTTTTTTATAATCTCCGTATCTTCGCATTTGTCAATTCTCAATTGCTCGGTCTCCCTCAGGTCTTTCCATATATGCTCATAACGTTCGGAAAATTCCTTCATAAATAAATTACTGCCAAAGGCCTCTCTTATCATCGGAATTATTTTAAGATAAAAAGCATGATCAGGCTTGTCCAGTTGCTCAAGCATTTCTGTCATTTCATCACTTTTATCTTCCCTGGGAGCAATATCTGCTATAAGTGTCAGTGCCAGAAATTGAACTGTTTTTTCATAAAATTTATATAAATATTCTGCCTTTGCTTCCTCCATATCAGGTAACAGATTCTTCAGGAAATAGGAAATAGGGTAGGGGTACTTTTCAAGAATCAGTTTTTTGAACTCCTGCTGAAAAGTAGAAGAATTTGTTATTTCATTGCGTTTGTGAATCAATGTCTCATCAAAATGTACCAATGCATCGAATAGCTGTTCCAGATACTCCTGGTCAGATTTCCCTACTTTTAAACTTTCTCCTTTGTAATTGTTGAGAAGAAAGGGAAGGGTACCTACATCGTTTCTGCTGGCTTTTTTTGGTTCTGGGAACCCTTCAGTAACTAATCTTGCCTTTAATTCCCCAAAAATGTCATCCCAGGATAATTGTTCTTTTCCATTATTGATTCCTTCGTTTATTACCTGGATCAACTTGCCGGTAAAGGCAGAATGGTCATTGTTCAGAGGGTATTTCGAGGTCTTGTTCTTTGCAGAGGAGGCCAGAACAAAAAAATTGCGCTGACTGAATTGCTCAAAGGCTTTTTCTGAAAAACAACAGTCCAGAATCAAAATAACATTCCAGTTCTTGCTTCCCAGCCGTTCACTCAGTTTTTTTACGGTTATTCCAGTAAATTCCAGATCATCAACCTCGGTATTACATAAGGTCAGATAATAGTTTGTCATGTCATCGTCCAGTACACCATGCCCGGCATAATAGAGTATCAGGTTTTCTACTCCTTTTCGTTTTACTACCTCCTTTAGCTTATGCATCAAATCATCCCGTTCCTCAATATCTATCAATCGTTTGATTTGCTTTCTTGGTATGCCTATGTTCTTTGTGAAAACTTTGGACAGGGCCGCAACATCGTCGAAGGCAGAGGGTAAATCATGCAAGGCTTCGTCTTGATAGGATTCTATACCAATCAGAACAACATGTGTATTGTCTGTGTTAATCATTGGAATTCATTGAAGGAAGAAAAATCTTTATTTGAAAGAAATTAAGGAGGTGGATTTCCTGAAAATTCTATCCGATAAATTCACCACCCATTTTTAAAAGACGGGTTATACTCCCCAGTAATTCCTTATCCCCGACCCCGGAATCAGACAATTCAGCAGCATCTATTACTACTTCACTGCCATCTGAGTTTTTGATAATTATTTTTAAAGGTTTTTCCTCCATTAAGGCTTTTTTACCCCGGCTTCTGAACCAGTTAAGAACCAGTTTCGAAACCTGAATAATTGCAGGAGTAGCACATAATATCTGAATGCTTGCCTCAAGCATCCCACCGGCTTCATCCTCAGATAACTCAGAACGCTTTTGCTTTACCTCAAGATCTTCTTCGAAATCTTGGTGCTGCAGTTGCTTTCTTAAAGCTTTCGATTCTGAAAAAGCAAAATCTTCGTCATCAGACTCTATAGTTATTTGAAAGTTGTTTTCCATTTGTAAGTAGGTAAAGTAACTGAAATTGATTGGTAAAACTAATGAACTTATATGCAAATCCTATAAGAATTTTGGATTTATTAATTTCATAATTAAAATTTTTGTTTAGGATACAAAAAAAAGTTCCCCCTGTATAACAAGGGAAACTTTCCAGTTTATTAAGAGGTAGTTATTTTATCTTACTATAACCTTTTTATATTTTACTTGTCCTGATCCGAATTCTATTTCAACAATATAACTGCCTTTAGCTAATTTACTTACATCAATTTTGTAATCTGATGTTCCGGATTGTCTAGTGTCCACCTTAGCTTTTTGTCCCAGATAATTTGTGAAGTATACCGCATCTACTTTTTCTGAATAATCAGTTTTAAGATTCATTATAGTACCAGTAGAAGGATTTGGATATAGATTAATAGTTGATTCTGTTGATTTTCTGTTTAAAGCAATAATTTTAGAGTATCCGGTGCGACCATCAGTATCGACCATACGCAAACGGTAGTAAATTACTCCGCTGCTTGTTGAAGGGTCAATGAATTCATAACTTTGTTCTGAATTTGTTGTGCCGGCAGCATTAACCCGGCCCAATTCATAAAATGAAACCGCATTGGTGGATTTCTCTATTACAAAGTAATCGGAGTTTTTTTCGGTTGCTGTAGTCCAATTAAGCAGGTTGCCCTCTTTTTGTATCTTTCCTTCAAATTCTGCAATATCCATTGGCAGTAAAGTAAGGCATATTGCAGGGTCGCAATTACAAGTGAAACGATGCCCCTCGGGCGCATTTGTTGGTACCGACCATTGTGTCGGATAGTTGTACCCGGCAGGAACTACTGCTGTAGTTCCGTCAAAATTGTTTAAGCCCATTATCGCTGCACCACTGTTAAAAGTGGTACAGGTGGTCTTCTCGCCTATGTGAACTTCTATGTTGTTGCTTGTTTCAAACAACATTATCTGCCCGGTGAAATCCATTGTTGTACAGGAAAACATCCCCACAGTTGAGAATTTTGCCACAAAAACCCGGTTAGGGGCTGTCCCGTGTGTTCTCGTTCTTATTGTTGAACCGGTGATAGAAGGGTTTATGTCTTGCCAGGGGGCCATAATCGCATTCTGTGGAGCATTTGTCGAATTAGGTGCCGCTGCACTTATTGAATAAGGGGAATATCCCGTCGGGGTAACTTCATTTCCGTTATGAGATGAATAGCATCCCGGAAATATAAGATAACCGTTTGAAGATACCATTACATCCTGATAAGTCACGCCGTCAAAACAAAAATCAAAGCCTATTGTTGTGAAAGCATCAGCATAGCGGTCGTCTGAAAATGTAATCGCTGTCCCCTGATTATATCCCGCAGGATTGTATGCGGTAGTTGAATGTGAATAATTAAGCCCGCAATCAGGAGGACTGTTTACCAAACCACAAGGAGAATTAATACATAAGTCAAAGCTTGTGTTGTTTCCGGTGGATGACCAGGTGTACACCCTTACAAAATAAACGTCACCTACCGTCAGACCACTGTAACTACTTGTGTTAGGGTCGCTGCATCCTATACTCGTTAAAGAACCACAAGTGCCCGAAAATACTTCGTGAACCAAATCGGTAGTTCCCGATGCATTCATTATTGAAACATCCTGTTCTGTAGATAATGCTGTAAAACGAAACCACACATCATCATCTGCTGTACCAAGGCAGCCTGCCATCGTTTGTGTTGCCCCTACACAATAGCCTGCAGTCAGTAAGTTGCAGGTTACGTCAGGATTTACTACTGCAGGTAATGCAGAACAAGGATCATCATTCGTGGGAGGTGGCGGGGGAGAACCGACACATACATCGAAGGTAGTATTTTGTCCACCCGTAGATGTCCAGGTATAGACTCTTATGAAATAGGTGTTACCAATTGTTAATCCACCTAAAATAGTACTGTTAAGGTCATTGCAAATAAGGGATGCACCGGTTGCACTGCAGGTTCCACCATATACTGCATGGTATAAATCGGTAGTGGATCCGGCTACATTGATCAAGTCGATGTAATGTGTAGTGTTGGTCGCAACAAAAGAAAACCAGACATCATCGTCGTCTGTGCCAAAACAAGTATTTGCATTGAAAGAAGGAGTGGCCGAGGCTACTGTTCCCGGAGTAACTGATCCGCACAACTGATCGGGGTTGACGGTTACAGATAATGCACAACAAGCCTCATCATTTGTTACAGGTAAAGAGGAACATGGACAAGGAGGACAGGTAGGACCTCCACAATCTATCCCTACTTCCAATCCGTTCAATATGCCGTCCGAACAGGTCGCACAGGAACCGCAATTTATTGATGCATCCCATCCCGGGTTTACTACAGACCCGTCACTCGTCCATTGGAAAGTAAGACAGGTACCTGTAGCACTTACAAGTCCGGGACTGTTTGTTCCATTAAATGTTCCGATCAATGCTGAAGCGGTTGATGGCCCGTCATATATATTCAGGTGGTCGCAACAGGATTCTGTGCTGAAACTGTTGAAGTTAATGCTGATGCAGTCACCGGGACTGTCTGAACAATAGGTTTCTGTAAAGTTTTCACTGTTGCCATAGTTTGCCCCGGACCCGCCCGAGTCAAATAGATTCCCGACGCAGGTTGTGAAATTCCCGGTTCCTATATTATGATTTAGACCACAAGGTGGGCAGGGGCCTCCGCAGTCAACTCCGGTTTCTCCCTGATTCATGATTCCGTCACTGCAGGAAGGAGCAGGACAAGGAACACAACTGTAGCGCGCTTGCCACCCTGTCCGGGTTACAGACCCGTCAGAAGACCATACAAAGGTTAGACAGCCCGAAGAAGAGGTGATCAATCCGCCATTGGGTAAGGCCGTACCCTGATAGGTCCCTATTATTGGTGACCCTGTATTAGGGCCATCATGTATGGTTAAGTCATCGCAACAGGATTCTGTATCAAATGAAAGGAAATTGAACTCTATACAATCTCCCGCTACATTCGAACAATAGGTTTCTATGTAGTTTTCACTGTTTAGATAATTGCCACCGGCATCACCCGAATCAAAATGATCATTGGGACCACAGTCATTTAAATTGCCATCACCCATCAGATGTTGGGTCGGCCCACCTCCGGCTAATACAAAGTTGCTGATAAAAATCAGAATAATAGTCATATTCTTCAAACTGAGAAGCCTCTCAGTCAAAATGTTAATAACAAACATGTTACATAGGTTATTTGGGATGAAATTATTTGCTTTCAGAGGTGTTTATACTACTTGGGGTGTTGTCGTCGATCCGGTGGGAGATTCCGGATTCTTCAAAGGCCCTTATAAAGTCTTCACGCAACATATTACCATTGTAGGTAATCAAGAGGGCTGTTTGTTTTGTGTTGAATTTTACTTCTGTTACCTTTTCTGGGTAAGCTAATAATTTGTCTTTTAATTTGCCTGCAAGTTCCATGTTATAGGATGAAATATTAACAAGGACCGTTGTGTTTTCCTGTATGGAAATCTCATTGAAAATACTCTTCCCTTTTGCATCTTGTGCATTGATTGAGTGGAAGTTAAATATGAGTAGTGATATTATGGTAAAAAATGTTCTCATATCGAGGATATTTTGCGATGTATAAATAGCTTACGACACAAAATACTATTAAAAGTTTCAATAAAAGAATATTATTCTGTATTTTTTTTATCTTTCGTTATTTTTATGCATTATTTATATTTTAATTGGAATTATAAATAAATCGATGTGTTAGTTTATTATTAGTTTTTTGTAAACCGAGAATCCGCTTTTATAAATGATTTCCAGGAAATAACTCCCTTTGCTTATTCCCTTTGTGCTTGCTTTGATTGTTGAAGCATTGTTAGATTTTATTTGGAGTTTTGTCTTGCTGCCTGTCTGATGTATTAAATGTATTTCCAATACTTCCTTTCCATCATCTGTTTTGATGTTTAATTCATTACCTGAAGCAGGGTTAGGAAAAACAAGGGTGTTTGAAGGTGCTGAATTTCTTTCCAGCGCAATGATTTTTGAATAGGCCACCCTTCCGTCTTTATCTACCATTCTCAGTCGGTAATAATTTGTTGAATTGTTTGTCGACAGGTCAGTGAATTCATAACTTGTATTCTGTGTTGTGTTTCCGGTAGCTTCAGTTCTCCCGGAAGCAAAAAATGTCTGTCCATTAATTGACTTCTCTACAACAAAATATTCTATGTCTTTTTCTGAAGCAGTCACCCAGGTCAGTTTATTGCTGTTTTGTTGGGCTTTTGCTTTAAAACTAATTAACTCTGCAGGTAGGATTATTAAACAACTAGCAGGACTACAGTTGCATTCAAATAAATGACCTTCAGGAGCGATTGACGGAACAACCCATTGAAAAGGAAAGTTGTACCCTGTCGGAGAAACTGCTATTGTGCCATCAAAATTGTTAAGTCCCATTATACCGGCACCACTGTTCCATCCAAAGCATACAGGTTTGTCTTCAATATGTATTTCAATATTATTACTTGTTTCGTATAACATTATTTGTCCGGTGTATGTAGAGAATGTACAGGAAAACATAGCAACTGAAAAATATTTTGCAATAAAAACCCTGTTGGGTGCAGTGCCCAAAGTACTTGTTCTGACAGAACCACCTGAAGAAGGGTTCATGTCATGCCAAACCCCTAATATCGCATTTTGAGGAGCATTGCTTGAATTGGGGATAGAATTGTTGATTGACCAGCCTGAGAAATTTCCGGGGATTACATCATTGCCGTTATGTGATGAAAAACATCCAGGGAAAATAACATATCCGTTGGATGATACCATTACATCCTGATAGGTGACACCATCATAACAAAAGTCAAATCCTATGGAAGAAAAATTGCCGGCATAAGTATCGTCACTCAGGAAAATTTGCGAACCGGAGGAGTAGCTGTCAGGATTGTATGCAATGGAGGAATGAGAGTAGTTTAATCCACAATCAGGAGGGGTAGAAACTATTCCGCAAGGTGAGTTGATACATAAATTAAAGGAAGTGTTTAATCCACTTGAACTGAAGGTGTATACTCTTATAAAGTAGGTGTCGCCAACTGTAAGACCACTGTAACTACTGAAATTAGGGTCGCTGCATCCTATACTTGTTAATGAGGAACAACTGCCCGAAAATACTTCATGTACCATATCTGTAGTTCCGGTAGCATTTAGAATGCTAACATTTTGTTCTGTAGAAAGGGCTGTAAAGGAAAACCATACATCATCATCCGCAGACCCTAAACATCCTGCCATTGTTTGTGTTGAGCCTATGCAGTAACCCGTATTTAAAATATTGCAGGTTGGGTCAGGGTTGACTGATGCTGTTATAGCATTACAGGGGTCATCGTTTACAGGAGCAGGAGGAGGTGTGCCAACACAAATATCAAATGTTGTGTTTTGGCCGGGTATGGAAGTAAAAGTGTATACTCTTACATAATAAGTGTTCCCGGGTGTTAGTCCGCTTACAATAGAACTGTTCAGGTCATTACATATCAGTGCAATCCCGGTTGCAGTACAACTGCCACCGTATACTGCATGAAACATATCTGTAGCTGATCCGGCTACATTTAAAAGGTCTACAAAATGTGTAGCGTTTGTTGCAACAAAGGAAAACCAAACATCATCATCCGATGAACCAATACAGGTGTTGCTATTGATTGAGGAGGTTGCACTTAATACAGTGCCTGTTGTTATTGAACCACAAGACTGATCAGGGTTTACATTCACCGGCATTGCACAACAAGCTTCGTCATTTAGTATAGGGAGTGCTGAGCATGGACAAGCCGGACAGATAGGTCCGCCACAATCTATACCCACTTCCTGTCCGTTCAATATGCCGTCTGTACAGGATGCACAGGTGTTACATGAAATTGTTGCTTCCCAGCCGGGCATAGGATTACCTCCGTCGCTCACCCATTCAAATGTAAGGCAACTTCCTGTAGCTGAAATAGTTCCAGGTCCAGTGTTTCCACTGAAAGAGCCTATTAAAGGAGATGAAATATTCGGACCATCATAGATGTTCAGAACATCTCTGAAAAGTTCTGTTCGGAATAGTGTGAAATTGATAACAATACAATCTCCTGCTATGTTGGAACAGTAAGTCTCTGTTATGTTTTCATTGTTTCCATAGTCAAGACCGGCACCCCCCGAATCAAATATATTTGCTGAGCAAGTTGTCAGATTGCCTGAACCCAAGGGTTGCGAACAAACATTAGAAAGCTGTAAAAATAGTATTATTGTTAGTTGTATTGCAGTGTAATAGCTTTTTCTTCTTGTGTGAAAAAACAGTTGTATTATTCTCATAGTTGTCGATTTTATCTAACCTGTGCATCAATTATAGATGAGGGCTTTAAGGATAGCAGGAAGTTGTCAAAATTTATATTCTGATTTTTCCATTATAAAATCTCAGTACTGAAGTAGATAGTTTGTCGTTGTCAAAGGGAAAGGGTGCTGTATAGTATAGATACAGTAGGTTTAGTCTGCTACGGTGTAATGAGTGCTTTGATTAACAGCACAGTCAAGGTTCAAATTGTGGTAGTGGGGGATGCGGTCTCAGTTGGTATAATATTGTACAGTCTGTATTACTTGAAATAAATATAGTAACATAGTTTAAGCTATCCAAATAAAACGTTGTTTACTTCTGTCGAGATTCTTTTATTTAATCAATCTCTATGATTTTATTTAAAGATTATTTTCTTCATTTTAACAATGAATTTGCCGGGATATTTGTACCTTCATACAGTGCTTTTTTTTTGTGTAAAGCAATTTTTTTTAATGAAATAATTTCTTTTTGCTTTTTCTTTTTTGGCATATATTTTGACTTTGGGATTGTTTCAGAACTGATTTTCTCACTTTTTATTAAACTTTTGTTCTTAGAATGAAAAATTTTATCTTATTATTTTCCTTGTTGTTCATCTATAATAATATAAATGCTCAGCAATCTTTTAATGCCTCCGGCAATAATTCTTTATCTGTTCAGGTCAAAAATAATACCCTGTCTGTTAGTCAATGGAGAACTCAAAAAATATCTGTAGATATAGAAATTCAGGTCAATTACCCAAAAGAAGTTGTTGATCAGCTTGTAGCTGCCAAAAGATATGTTATTAAATCTTCTGCTGCAAACGGAATGTTTACTTTATCTGCTCCTAATCTGGAAAAATCAGTTACCATAGGCGGTAATGCTCTTACTGAAAAAATTAATATTATAGTCAAAACTCCTCCTTTGTATACCTCAAAAGGTAACACAATTACCAAGGATCCAAGTTTGAAATCTATCACTGTTCCTGTTGAGGTTTTAGTAAAATTTGTATATCCTGAAATTAATTCTAAAAAATCTTCTATGGGAGCAACTCCTGATCTGAAAAAAAAATCTGCTGGCACAACAGAGGATGTTCAAATGAGATATGGGGATATTATAATGGGGGGGATGCCACTTGATGATTTTAATGATTAATCCCTTATCTTATTTAAAAAGAATCGATTGACAAAAATAGTAAGTTGCATTTTTTTTGGTTTCTTTTAAGTTTTTATGTATCTTTGCATAGCAGCAAAAGCCCAAAATTGTATGCTTGATTTTTTATGACAGCCCCCAAGTATTGTTATGGAAAGTCTAAAAACAAAATAAATGAAGGAACTCTATTACTTTGTTTTATTACTATCCCCTGTTTTATCTTTTTCGCAGATTGCGGTTATTAATGAGTTTTCTTCCGATCCTTCCATGTATGATGGTTCTGGAGGAGAATTTGTCGAATTGTACTGTCCTGCAGGGGGAGGTGCCTGTGATATTTCTTGTTGGGTTATAAGTGATGGACAGGGATTGGTCACAATTCCTGATGCTACTGTTATTCCTGACGGTGGTTTTTATCTTATTGCTCATAGCCCTGCATTTAGTTGTGACAGTTGTGATTTCTTTGGGAAGTCTGTAGATTTAAATACGGCTACCTGTGGTTGTCTGAACGGTGGGTCTTACGGATCGGGCATAGATGGAAATCCTGCTTTTATTATAGGCAGGTTTGGTAATTCAGGCGAGTTGATGATGTTATACAATAATTTCGGCACTTTACTCGAAGGCTGGAGTTTCGATAATGGAGCATCTGCCTTTATGCCGAACGGCGGTATGATTAATGGTACAAATGTTGGTGCCTGTCCGGCAACGTCTATTGGTATTCCTGCTCCTGATAGTCCGGTAATTACTGATGTCGGACCAATTTGTCTTGGCTGTAATACTTCCTATACACGGGATGTTGATGGTTCAAATACCTGGATTATTGATGATCACCCCACACCCGGAGCATCTAATGCTAATATGGGAGATAATGCATTTCTTTATCAATATAGAATTGACGGTGGGGCCTGGATAGAGATCCCTAAATCAGGCCTTGGTAATATTGATAGCCACCGCGATACTGTTTGCCTTGGGGATAGTATTGAATTCAGAATACAAATAGAAAATTTTCAGCATGCCGTTCTTGAAGTTTTTGATTCCTCCGGACGCTATGGTTCTTTTTTTCGTTCACCTTCAACAGGTCTCATTGCCTGGCCGAATATCGACGGTCTGTCCACTGCCCTGGATGATACGCTCAGATTTACCTCCGACCCTTGCCCTATACCTACAGGTAACAGTTCTTACCTTCTTCAATGGGCTGATTTTAAAAATGGTCTCGGTAGCTTCTCTATAAAAAGTAATAATGAATGTTACGAAAGAATGAATTTCACCCTTGTTAGACATCAGATGCTCGATTCGGCCACGGTGATATGTGCTGATCCGGCAAGTGGTATTTCGCAGGTTACCGCCTATCCTATTGGGATAGATGGCTGGGGAACAGATATTATATACGTACTTTATGATGATATTGGTGACCTGAGTAATCCAATTGATTCCAATCAATCCGGAATTTTTCAACTTTCAGTTCCTGCAACTGCTTCTTATTATGTTCAGGTACAAGGGCTTTGTAATAATGTTATAGCTAATGACCTTGCTGCATTTTGTCTTGCAGACCAACCATGTCCTGAAATTGATTCCAGTTATTTTCTAAAAAATGATGCTTCCTGTGGAATTATCTCTTCTCCTGTTTTTACAGAGGATTTTGAAAGTGGTTCAGGAGGATATACCGCTTCAATTTCAGAATGCACAGATGGGTCAGAGGATTATTTTATCAATACTGATGGAACCAATATTGCCGGTGCAATGGTTTATAATGGTGCTGCTGGAAATTATTTTGCAGCTTCTGACATTGACGGAACCTGTGGAGGTACTTCCTCTCCGACTGGTGAAACATTAACAATTACTGGTATTGATATTTCTTCCTGTTCAGGTATAAGTATTCAGATTGATGCTGCAGAAGATGATGATGGATCAAATGAGGATTGGGATGGTACTGATTTTGTCCATGTAGATATCAATATTGATGGCGCGGGCTATGTCCCCGCTATTTGGTTTGAAAGCCAAACTACAGGTTTCAATACCGAACCTCTTGTAGATACTGATTTTGATGGAATTGGTGATGGTACAGCACTGACAGATACCTTTCAGTCTTTTTCCAGCCTTGTACTGGGTTCAGGTATTAGTGCAGATATAAGAATAACAATTGCTTTGGATGCAGGAGACGAAGATGTCGCGATCGATAATATCACTGTTCTCTGTGTTTCAAATGATACCTGTCAGGCCTGCCCGAATGACACACTCACATTTGGTGTACAGGGGACAAACCTGCCACTGGGCGGGAATATAAAATGGTATTTTGATACAATTTCTGATTTCTCACCCTACCTTGGTGAGGGAACCTTTATTGGTGCAAGTCCTATTCCTCCTAATAATGCTTGTTCTTCTCCCACTTTGGTGATAAATGAATTGATGTATCGTCCTGCCACTAATAACGGCCAAAACCCCAATACAGGAGAAATGATAGAATTACTTGGTCCTCCCGGAATGGATATCGGATGTTTTGTCCTTACTGACGGAGACTGGACTATCACTATACCACCCGGTACTGTAATCCCTCCTGATGGTATTTTTACTATAGGGAATGATAATGTTCACGGAGCAGGTTTCTTCGATCTCGATGCTGAATCCTGTGGTTGTTTTACGGAAGCAAGTGGTGGAGAAGGGCTTCTTATATTTACCGATGGCGGTGAATATCTTGCACTATTTGATGGGGCAGGGACTTTCGTTCAGGGAGTTATTTTTGGATCTCCTACTGCCGGAAACTTGCCTCCCAATGGAGCCACTACTGTTGGAGGGGTAATACCCACTGTCGGTACTTCAGGATGTCCATCATCTCTTACTATCCCCGGGCCAGGGGTTTTTGAAACTGCACCCGGGAACGTAGCTAATGGTACTTCACTTATCAGAGACCCTGATGGTTCAGGTCCCTGGTCAACTCAGGCCG
>CAJQOX010000053.1 GCA_905480075.1 uncultured Aureispira sp.
CTGGACGCAACTTGGCTCGGATATCAATGGGCAGGCTGCCGAGGATGAGGCAGGTATTTCTGTCAGCCTCAATGCGGACGGTACGGTGCTCGCAGTAGGGGCAAGGTATAATGATGACGGAGGTAATAATTCGGGGCAGGTAAGAATTTTTCAATATGCTGGCAGCACATGGACTCAGATAGACAGCGATATCAACGGGCTGGCAAATGACGAGGAATCCGGTTCGGCGGTCTGCCTAAGCGACAATGGTGCTTCTGTAATTATTGGCGCTCCCGCCAATTCTGCCCTGAAAGGTATCAGCAGGGTCTATACCAATTCAGTATTCAGCCCCGTTAATGAAGTTTTAAGTTCAGAGAACAGGCCCTTTATCTGTCATAATACCAGCACATCTTCCTTCAGCATTCATGCAATAGGCGAGGGGCCTTGCGGTATTCATGTTTTTTCGGCCACTGGTCAGCCTATCTTCTCTGAAACAGATATAAGCTCCGATGTCTTTACCTTTCAGTTGAAGGATGTTCCTCAAGGGGTTTATATTGTGCAACTGAGTAAGCAAACGGACACCTTTTGTCTTAAGTTTATTCACAAATAAAACTGTTCTTACAGAAGATAATAATATAGTAGTTTTTTATATTATCAAAGCTTAAATTTCAGATATGTATCCCCTGGTCCATTGGAAAAAAAATGAATTGACAGATCGTATAGACAGGCTCATAAAAGCTGGTTTTGATATCGAAGCGGTTGTAGCAACTTCTCAGACAATAGAACAAATTATCAAAAGGTCGGTTGTTCATATTATGAACAAAAACCAAATAGGCTTTGAATGCGGGAACAGCAAATTTAGGGTTACGGACCTGTTGACAATTGAGCAGAGAAATGCCAATATCAGAATGCTTTCCTGTCTGGATAATTTAAAAAAAGGCTGGAATAAACTGGCTGCCTATTCTAATGAAAAAGGCATGAAGGGGCCTGTGTTCAGCATGTCGCTAAAAGATACAATTGATGCGATCGACCCTTCTTATTGGTTGGTCCTTCGCTCAAAAATAAAATTTACTGTTCCCTTTCATCGTTCAACACAGACTTTCCGGCAGGGCTTGTTTCCGCTAAGGCATAAAATCGTTCACGGCACACAGGGAGTTGACAGTAAGGAGGCCGGAGAATTAGCAGTTATTGGTCTTGATATTATTGACAAATTACTTGATCGTCAGCAGGGTCTTTGCCATTATATCGGAGGCGTCCACCCCCGCGATATCAGCAGATTCAGAAAAATTAAAGAGAACCGCCCTGTTGATTAGCTTCTGACAAATAATAGCCATATCCGTCATTTGCTGTGTTTTGTTTCTATTTTGTAGGGGAGGGAGGTGAGAAAGATGTGTGGAGGGGGAAGATAATAGAACACACAATAACATGAGCAAAGCGAACTGCGCTGCCTTGGTGCTGTGCACCAAGGGCCTGGCCTATAACCCATAGCAGCACAAAAAGCCTCCCGCGAAGCAAGCTACAGGTCACCCATTCGTTATGTGTAATTTTTTATTTTCAGTAGGTATTTTATATTAATAAACTGAATTTGCTCATTATTTATTAAGCTAAAACTCTAAAAATGGGATTCTTTTCTAAACTATTTGGCAAAAAAGACGAACCATCTACAGTTGTTTTTGCTCCATCTGATCACCAAGAAATGTTAAAAGCTTACGAAGAAGCAAGAAATACATTTAAATATTTTTGGAGAGAACTTTCATGGGAGAATAGGAGAATAGTCCCTGCTCATGGCTTTTCATGTGTAAAACTTGCTTTTAAAGAAGCCCAAAAAAAATCTGAACCAATTGTTGAATATATGTGGATTGGACACATAGCATTTGATGGCGAGATAATAAAAGGTATTCTTGTTAATCATCCAAATGAGTTAAAAAATATAAAACTTGGAGATATTGTTGAAACTAAAATAGACCAAATTTGCGACTGGATGTTCTCCATTGGAGGAAAAACTTATGGTGGATTTTCTGTGCAGGTAATAAGATCTCAAATGACAATTGAAGAAAGAAAAAAACACGATGAACTTTGGGAATTAAATTTTGGTTCATTTGAAAATGTAGAGTTTGTATATGAACAAGAAAAAAATCCAGAGAATTTAGTAGAACACCCAATGAGTATAGCTATGAAAGCTGATGCTCTTGCTCACCTTCATCAAAATCCTAAAGAAATAAAATCAGTTGACGAAGAAGGGTACACGGTTCTGCATAGAGAAACAATAGCTGGGAATAAAACTCTTGTTGAAATGCTTATTGATTCAGGGGCAGATATTGGAAAGAAAACGCCATCTGGAAAAACTGCAAAAGATTATGCTATGTCATTAAACTGGGAACACATAATTCCACTATTTTCGAATTAGAACTACAGCTAAAAACACTTAGCGATCATAGATACTAAAATCATCGGCATATCTTATGTAGCGATGTCCTCGCTTCTCTAGTTCTTTATCCAGCTCAATAAGCAGTATTGTAGAGTTTGTCCGGGATTAAGGCAACTCAATATACTTGGATATTAGCCCCTTACTAAGAAAGCCTGACAGTACCCTCCGAGAAAACTAAACAAAGACTACAATGAGAGACAGCAATAGTAGGTTAAGCTTGATAAAACTCAAAAATAGTTGTAAAAAAGTACGCGTTGTGCGTAAAATTTTGAGATTTTATATCATTAAAGCAAGAGTTGATTATCCTAAGAAGCTTGAGTGTACTTTACGGTCTAAAAGACTCCAATGAAAAGCCAGGCTTCCTAAACGATTGATAGATAACTTTCTGGCTCAAAAAAGAAATCGCCTGTTGAATCGAATCGTAAGGGGTGCCGTGCCAGATAATTTGAAGCTTGCTAGTTGTTGGAAAGTCTTAAAAAAAATAAATTGGGGACTAATAAATGAAAACTATTAACAACAGGGTATATACCTAATAGGGCGTTTATTGTTAGGTCAACGAGGGTTCTTTTAAGAAACATCGCCAAATCATTGATTTGGCTTTTATTGAAATTTAAAATCAAAATACAATTGGTCAGTAAAAAACAAAACTTAATTAATTCAGGCAAAAAAATTGCAATTATTGGCGCTGGGCCCTCTGGAGTTCATATGGCAACAGAGTTAAAAAAGAAAAAAGAAAGGTTTTGATAACATTACAATTTTTGAAAAAACGGATAGAATAGGAGGAAAAACACGTTCGATAGTTTGCAATAATGTAAATCACGAAATGGGGACCACCGGATTCTCTGTTACTGATGAATCTGGTTTAAAATCTTTTATTGAAGATTTATTCTCCAGCATTGAAGAATCTTGCTATGAAGCGGATATCATGACTCTGCGAAAACATAGTTTTATTGTTAGCAAAACGAAACCTACAAAATTTAAAACGGCTCAAAAGTTATATAACTTTTTAAATCAAAGAAAGCGATTTTACAAAATCTACCATCGTTTAGTGGCAAAAGGATTTCCATATCAGATTGATGAAAATGATGAAGTAACAATTTCGGATATAAGTGCTACAATGCTTGAGTTTATGACCAAGTATAACTTACTATTTCTATATAAAAATTTAAGAACACGATTTGCAGCATATGGTTATGGAAGTTTAGATAAGATTCCCGCTTATTACGGTATTCTGTTACTTGAACGAAATTATCTTTCCAGACCTAAATATTTAATCTTCAAAGAAGGGAATGATATTCTTTGGAAAACTGCTGTCAAAAAAAATAATCTCTCTGTTTTATTAAACTCTCAAATAGAAGGTATCGACTATTCAAATTATGAAAAAACTAAAATTGTTCGACTTAAAGTCAAGCATGCAAATGAAGAGCGATGGGAGAATTTCGATCAAGTCATATTAACTACACCTCATTTGATGACTAGCCTGATACCAACAGATGCGGCAGTCATCTTTAAAAATGTAGAAAGTCTTAAGTATATTACATCTCTTGTAGATATGTCTTCAAGAGATAACATTAATCAGCGATTTACAGCAGAATATCCAATAGATTTTCCAGGTGTATTTGATTATAACACTGTGATGACGGCTAATTTTGGAAAAATGAGAGCTATAAGTGATGATAGTTTAGGACTTGATATGAATACGCAAGTGTGTTTTCAATTATCTGAAAAAAAGGAGCGCTCTGAAACTATCTGTTTAGATAGCCTTAAAAAGAAATTGAATGATGAATTAAAATATAACTTTGATCGAAAAAAAGGATTCAAATCTGTACATAAACAACAAGTATGGACTCATTATTTTCCACATATTAATTCCTCTTCTATTCAGCAGGGTGCATTACAAAAAATAAATCGATATCAGGGTGAAAAAGGATTATGGTATATTGGCAGTAGCATTGCAGGTGAATTAGTTTCTCTTGTTATGGAATTTAACAAGCATCTGATCGAACAAATGGATGAGACTTTTAAAAACAATTAAAATGCGACTAATTTTTATTAAAATATATCTTCAAATTCTTCAGTTTTTCGCACCTGGCAAAGCGGTTAAAGTTATTTACAAGTTTATTTCTATTCCAAGAATAAGAAAGAGTAAGCATGAAGATACCAAGATTATGAGTTCCGCCATCAAAAGTGAAGTAGTTTGTGATCTTTTTCGGGTGAAACAATATGAATGGAATAAATCCAGTAATCAAACCATAATGCTTATCCATGGATGGGAAGGGCAAGCTAGAAATTTTGAACCCTTAATTTCTGATTTAATCAACAATGATTATCATGTCATTGCATTTGATGCTCCCGCACATGGTGAAAGTAAAAAAGGGAAAACTCATATGTTTGAATTTGGTTTTTTTTTAGCGAAACAATTAAAAAAATATCTCCTCAATTCTTAATAAGTCACTCTTTTGGTAGTGTGAGTATAGCAATGGCCTTAATTGAAAATATGGATCTAGTTATTGATCGCTGGTTATTAATTACTACACCTTATACTTTTAAGAGTAGAATGGACCGAATTGCAGGTAAATTTGGGGTTAATAAAAGGGTATTGTCAGCTGTTGAAAAAAAGATAGAAGAGGATACTGGCAAGAAAATTTCAGATTTAGACATGGTTAAGTATTGTCAACAATTTGATAAGGTGAGAAGTATGTTGATCGTACACTCAAAACAAGATAAAGTATTGCCAATTGATTGGTCCAGAAAAGTATGCGATGCTCTGCCACAGTGTTCGTTAATTGAATTAGAGGAGTCTGGTCACTTTTCAATTCTGAGTTCTCTTGAGACGAAAGCTATAATTAACGATTATTTTTATTCTAAAATAGAATTAAATAAATCTTAACTCATTATCAGAAACATACAGTAATAATATGCTATTTCACCGTGTAGGCATGATACATAAGGTGTATATAACGGCAAGCAAATTTTGGCTCACGAAATTCATGTTTGGACCACTGGAATGGTTCTAGCGATTCATATCATATACGTAACTGCTGCAGTAAAAAAAGCACACCAAACAAACAGTTAGAGATCAAAATTCGGTGGGCCATGGGTATTCAAAATAAAAATGAATTACTTACTATAAACGAAAATAGTAATTCTTTATACGACAAATACAACCTGGACGATTTGCTAAAAAAAGCAGGTTAAAAAACAAAATGTCACTAATTACTAAGTCTTAATGCTGCCTGTAAGGCCAAGCATTAAGATAAGGTTGCACTAAAGTAAGCCGCTTGCTACTTATGGAGATTGAATAAAAAGAGGATCCAATTCAAAAAACAAAAAAATATCAATACATTAGAGATTCAAACTAAAACACCCAATAACATGAATGTAGAGAACTGCGAGAGCTTGATGCTGATAACCAAGGGCTTGGCTTAGTCAATAGCAGCACAAAAAGCCTCTGAAGAGGCAAGCTGAGGTTCATACCCAAAAAATATGCACAATTAAAAGTAGGGTAACATAAGTTTCAATCGGTATAGTTTATATTTGAAATCGTAAAAAGATAATTTTGTCAATAAAAAAACTTCTTTCGTTTATAGTATTTACCATTTTCCTAAGTGAAAGCTATGCTCAGGGATACATTAGCGCAACCATACAGCATAACAACTTAACAAGACAATATAGTATTTACGTTCCTGCGAGTTATGATGGAACTACTGGTTTTCCTTTGCTATTCAACTTCCATGGAGGAAATGATGTTATCGCCAATTGGCAAACATCATCCGACATGAGACCAATAGCCGACACTGCTAATTTCATCCTTGTTTATCCCCAAGCAAGACCTGACCCAAGTGACGGGAATTCTCTGAACTGGCTTCCTAAAACAGCAGGCACTTTTGATGATGTGCCTTTTATCAGTGCTTTGATAGACTCGATTGCCAGTAATTACCTAATAGACCAGAGCAGAATATATGCTTGCGGTTATTCATTAGGAGGTGAGTTTTCCTATGAACTTGCCTGTAAACTCAACAGTAGAATTGCAGCTATTGGTGCTGTAGCCAGAACGATGCAAGAAAATCCAAATAGTTATTGCTCACCTGTGCATAACACTGGTGTACTTACAATACTTGGCACGAATGATTTTATTTCTCCATACGCTGGATTTCCTGGTTATTACTTATCTGCGGCAGCAACACATAGTTATTGGGCAACTTATAACAATTGCAATGCAACTGCAACCATGAGTACTGTAAGCCAAAGTGTAGAACGGTATACC
>CAJQOX010000054.1 GCA_905480075.1 uncultured Aureispira sp.
AGACAAGCTGGACAAGATTGGTTGGGAAGGCGTAGAAAGAGAACTGGATAAACTAGGAATTGATAAAGAAGGGTTCAAAAAGGTGAAGGCAGTAATAAAAGCAGATAACCTAAGCGAACTGGAGCAAATGTTTGAGGGAACAGAAGTGGGAAAAGAGGGCATTAATGAATTGAAAACCGTTCAGGGTTTTCTGGAAGGCTATCAGTTCAGCAATACATTAAGTATTGACTTTTCCCTTGCCAGGGGGCTGAGTTATTATACGGGATGTATTTATGAGGTTGAAGTTGACACCACTTTCGAAAAACAGAGAAACATAAAGATGGGTAGTATTGGCGGAGGCGGCAGGTATGCAGACCTTACAGGCATTTTCGGACTGAAAGATATGTCGGGCGTTGGAGTTTCATTTGGAGCGGCTCGGATATATGATGTAATGGAAGAGTTAAATTTATTTGAAGGCATGGATTTCAAGGAGAGCAAATTAATGTTTTTAGCAATGGACGAAGATTCTCTTGCCTATGGATTTAATGCACTCAGAAAAGTAAGAGCAGCAGGAATTTCTTCTACAATATACCCCAAGGCGTGGAAATTTCAGAAACTCATGAAACACGCAAATAATGTGGGGGTTCCCTTTGTTGTAATAATAGGCAGCAAGGAGGTTGAGCGTGGCGAATTGGGCTTTAAAAACATGCAAAGCGGAGAACAGAAATCAATGAATATAGAGGATATAATAGCTTTTATAAGTAGTAAATAGAAAAAACATTTTGATTTTAAATTATCAATAAAGACTGTTGAATCAGCCTGAACGGAATTTTTTTTTGAAGTTTACAACAGCAGATTAAATTGCAGCGCCCTGGCTTGGGGAATTCCTAGGGCTATAACAATTCTACGATAGCAATGTAAATAAAGACCAAATATAAATCAGAAATTTCTGACCAAAAATCATTTCACTCCCTGCAAAAAATCAATTTTCCATCAGGAATCAGATATGTCTTTCAGCGTGATAAGAGGATCTGACCATCGGGCCTGACTCTACATAATCGAAGCCTTTTTGCAGACCTATTTCCTTATATTCGGCAAAAACATCAGGGTGGACATATTCTGCGATAGCGATGTGTCTTTTGGTAGGTTGCAGATACTGACCGATAGTAAGAACATCGCAGCCATATTCGAGAAGATCATCCATAGTTTGCATCATTTCCTCTTTGGTTTCACCCAAGCCAGCCATTACACCGGATTTTGTTCTTTTTCCAAAATCCTTAGTTCTTTTTATTTGTTCGAGGCTACGGAGATATTTAGCTTGTGGACGGACTTTTCTATAGAGGGAAGGCACTGTTTCAATATTATGTGAGACCACTTCCTGTCCTGCACTGATCATCAATTCCAGGGCATCCCATTTAGCTCTGACATCCGGAATAAGTGTTTCGATAGTAGTTAAGGGAGAGAGTTCTTTGGTAAATTTAACCGTTTCGAACCATATTTTAGCCCCTTTATCTTTGAGTTCATCTCTGTTTACCGAAGTAATAACAGCATGTTTGACCTGCATCAACTTAATAGCTTCTGCTACTCTGAGGGGCTCATCGGTATCGAGTTCAGGCGGTCGACCGGTAGCCACTGCACAAAAGGAGCAGGAACGAGTACAAACATTTCCGAGAATCATAAAAGTAGCCGTTCCTTCGCCCCAGCACTCCCCCATATTAGGGCAATGACCTGATTGACAGATAGTATGTAATTTATACTCATCGACGAGTTTACGGACTTTCTTATAATTTTCACCTATTGGCAATCGTACTCTAAGCCAATCCGGTTTTTTGGGTCGGTCATTTTTTTTACTGACAACAGGAAGTTCTATTAACATAAATTAAAAATTAAAAAGAATTAAAATATCAAAAAAAACAATCACCATCTGTGACCGAGATTAATATTAATATACAAATTTACGAATACAGGTGTATTTTCTTCAAAAATCATCATAGGAATTTTTTTGAAGAAGAAATCAGCAGCAACACCGACTTCAATATCTTTGAGAACAGCATCATAGGCACCCCAATCGATAAGCAGACCTGCTTTAAGAAAAAAGCCAGGTGCAAGGTCGAGTTCATCCCAACCGTAAGCCGGTCCTGAAGGGCCGTCGACCTCCTGAGGGTTAAGGAATTTGAGCATATTAGTTTCGCTGAACTTTTCAGCAACGATAGTGGGAATACCCCCATTATCCCTATAAATAAGATCCAGATAATACGGCCGAATCATACCCAGTGAAAAACCTCCGGAATAAGTAAACCCCAAAGAAACAGCACGGCGATTTTTACCAGACAGGTAGAATTTTTCCTGATAGCCTAAACGTGTAAAAAAGAGATTATTTCTTTTACCGTAGATAAAGGCTTTGGGTGCCCCTCCGACGATAGAAAGCCCATCATAGGTTTGTTGTCTTTCGCGGGCATTGGTAATTTCACCAAATTCAGTAATAATGCCAATAGATCTTGCCTGATTAACGATCATACCCCAACCGACCTTGACCTGAAAACCAGCAGTATTAATACCACCACCTACAAAGAGTTCATTTTTAACAGGAATAGTTTCGTCTCTGTCAGTATGCTTCTGAGCAGACAAAGTAAAAACAGAAACCCCGAGAAAAGCAATAAGAACAATTCTGAACATGTTAATAAATTATAAAGCAAGGGAGTGAGAACAATTAAAAAAGAGTAATAAACCCCCTGGCAGTTAAAATTCTATTGTAAAAATACGAAAGAGAATCTGCAAATACAAAGACTAGGCATGAAATAATAATAAGAAGCCGTCACAATCAGAGAAAATTCATAGACAAAATGCAGAAAACAAATAAAAACAGGAGCAGTTAAAATGTTCAAATTCTATCTAAATCATCATTTTTTGAACAGTCTTACAATATAAAAAATATTAAGAGAAGCGAATTTGTTTAAAAGAAAAATGTAACTTTGGCCGAGTTAACATTAAGTTAAACAACAAATACGGAAGAGAAAACACTAAAAAAAGCCTGGACGGAGAACCCCGGCAAGGTAAAATATCTGAAATAAAACAAGAGTAGAAGCTATGAAAGGTTTTACACAAACAATACTGATAATTACTGCATTATACAGCAGCAGTCTATATGGACAGACCACCGGCATAATAACCGGTATTATTGCCGATTCGAGCACTAGTGAATCCTTACTGGGCGTAACAATAGCCTGTGGAGAAATACAAAGGACATCAGATTATATAGAAGGGAAATACGAATTGGAATTATCAGCCGGTGAACATGAAATACAATTCAGTTATCTTGGCTACGCCACCTTAACAAAAAAAGTAATAATAAGCGGAGGCAAAACGGTGGTGATGAATATATCAATGTTAGAAGAATCCACATTATTGGAGCAGGCCACCGTAACGAGTTCTAAATTCAAAAAACCATTAGGAGAGGTTACGGTATCGCTGGCGATAATATCATCCGATTTGCTTGAGAACACGAATGCCAGTTCAGTAAATCAGGCCCTGGAGAAAGTTCCCGGAGTAAACACGATGGGGGATCAGGTGACTATCCGGGGCGGTTCAGGATTTGCACAGGGTACCGGCAGCCGGGTATTGATACTGATGGACGACATGCCGGCGATGCAGGCCGATGCGGGTTTGCCTAACTGGCGGGACCTGCCTACCGAGAACATACAGCAGATGGAAGTATTGAAGGGCGCAGCCTCAGCGCTTTACGGATCATCTGCTATGAACGGGGTCATCAATATACGTACAGCACTACCGACAAAGAAGCCCTATACAAAAGTGAGTTTATTCGGCACCTTGTACGGAGACCCGAAGGACAGTAAAAACAAATGGTGGACAGGGGCAAACATGCCTTTTGAGATGGGCTTGCAATTGGCACACCGTAGAAAGATAGGTAAATTTGACGTTGTTCTCGGATCGAATTTATTTTACAACCAATCGTTTATGCAGGGATTTAGATATGTAGACCCCAACGCAGCAAACCCCGTACTTGACACAAATTCTGCCTCGCAGGGATATGACCATAAAGCCCGCATAACAGTTAATGCGAGATACCGTCACAGCGAGAATCTGATTTTCTCTCTGAATACGAACATCAACATGGGCAGTCAGAACAGTTATATGTTTCACTCGAGGGTAAGACCTCCATACGGACCTGACCTTGGACTTTACGAGACAGATTTTGAACCGGCACCAAAGGGGCAGAATTTCAGAATGACAATAGACCCTGCGGTCACCTATTTTGACAAGTGGAGCGATCGTCATCGTTTTCAGTTCCGATATTTCTACATAGACAATAACAACGAGGGAAATCAGAGCAATTCCTCCAATCAGTTTTATGGTGAGTATCAGTTTATGCGACGTTTTGAGAAGTTAGGGGGATTGGAAATAGTGGCCGGAGCAGTTGGCAGCACAATACTTTCAAGTTCTGAAGTGTATTCCAACGAGACCTATCAACATACAAATTTTGCCGCTTATTTACAGCTTGATAAGAAATTTTTTAAGCGGTTAAATTTATCCTTCGGGATGCGTTATGAGTTGAATTCAACAAAGTATCCTGACTCCATACATTATACATTAACATTTAACGGTCAGCCTTTACCTAATGGAGATAAGCATGTTAATTTAACCGACACGATAGAGCACAAGCCGGTATTCCGGGCAGGCATAAGTTACAAGATAGGCCTGGCGACCTTTATCAGGGCATCCTGGGGACAGGGTTACCGTTTTCCGACCGTGTTGGAAAAATTTATTTCAACGAAAGCCGGCGGAATATCAATAGCCCCCAATCCCGGTCTTGTATCCGAGACAGGATGGAGTGCTGAAATTGGAATAAAGCAGGGATTCAAGATCGGCAAGTGGCAGGGATTCATAGATCTGGCAGGATTCTGGACTGAATATGAGAACATGATGGAATTTCAGGCATCGCGGGAGATAAATTCTCAATTTTTCAATTTACCCATTGCTTTTCAGGTTCAAAACATAGGGAATACAAGAATTACCGGATTGGACCTTAGCATAGCCGGAGAGGGAAACATAGGGCCTGTAAAAATCTCCTTGTTGGCCGGCTATACATTTTTGAACCCACAGTACAAAAACTTTGAAGACAGTCTGGTACAATTAGATATACAGACCTTTTCCACTACAACCGAAAACATCTTAAAATACAGAAACCGTCACACCATTAAATTTGACGCACAGGCTACATTCAAGGGTATTTCAGCAGGATTCACCTTTCAATATCTGTCCTTTATGGAAGGCATAGACAAATTTTTGGATGGAGAGCAAGACCCCTTAATATTCCCTCTTACACAAAATCCTTATACGAAAGTACACTACTTCCGCGAGGAGCACAAAAGCGGCACCTTTATTTTGAATGCCCGGGTAGCCTATCAGATTGCAAAATTTGTCAAGATATCGGTATTGATAAACAATTTGCTGAACGATGAATTTGCGATACAGCCCGGCAAGCTGGAGGCACCCCGAAATTTTGCAATGCGAGCTGATTTTACATTTTAAAAAAGAGAGAAGACATTTGGAATGATACTACGATTTCTACGGTTTTACATGAAGGCGGAGACAAAACGGTCGATAAGTTCCCCCTTTGTAAAAGAACTGATAGAAGAAGTAATAGAGGACGATAGGATATATTATGATTTCGGCGCATTAGAGCGACTACGAAAGCAGATGGAGGAGAATAAAAGCACTTTAAATGTGAATGATCTGGGAGCTGGTTCGAGGGTCAATAAAAAACAAGACAGGAGTGTCAGCAGCATAGTACGGACCGCCGTTTCACCACAGAAGCAATGTGAGCAATTATTCAGACTGGTCAATTATTTACAACCAAGAAAGAGATTGGAGATAGGCACCTCACTGGGATTGAGTAGCTTGTATCAATACTTACCTATTCGAGGCGCTTCATTTCACACCTTAGAAGGCTGTCCGGAGATAGCAGAAATTGCGAAACAGAATTTCAGAAAGCTACGTGCTGAACAGATAAAGCTGCATATTGGAGATTTTGCAGATACACTGAAGCAGGGTCTTGATGAACTTGGCGTGGTGGATTATATATTTATAGACGGCAATCACCGTTTTGAGAGTACAGTAAAATATTTTGAGACCTGTCTGAAGTATAGTCATAGCGGGACAATAATCGTGTTGGATGATATACATTGGTCGAAGGAAATGGAAGCAGCCTGGGAGGCTATTAAACTTCATTCGAGTGTAAAACTGAGTATAGATTTATTTTATATGGGGCTGATATTTTTTGAGCGTCCCGAAAGTACTGAATCACATTACAGAATAATCAAGAAGAAATATAAGCCCTGGCGATTTTAGATTTTTGATCGCTGCGCTTTTAGATCGCTCTGCTGTTAGATATTTGACTTTTTGGGGAGGCAGGGTGCGCATGTAATTCACCCTTACGATAATTGGATGATTGGATTTGTTATTACTGTTTTATTTTAATCATCTTTTTATTCATCACATCGATCACATTCAATCATCCCATCCTCTTTTTGCGTCAGCGATGTGGAACAGTGCTACGCAGTAGCAGACCGCATCAACTGTTTTTACAGATGTGCGGGCCGAGCGAAAAGCGAGCTGTGAAACGTAGCGCCCGGACGCCCGGCTTTATAGTAGTAAGTAGTAAGTAGAAAGTCGTAAGTCGAAAATTTGCTTTGCAATTTTTACTTTTTGGGATCTTTACCCTGCTGCCATTTTAATGATTGAAGCAAATTCATCTTCTTTGTCTGAGGGCCTGCAGCGACCACCACCCGAGAAAAGCGAGGAAGGCAATAGGGAGGATGAACCACCAAATATGGATAACCGGTTCGGAGATCTGAATGGCATCAGAATTTCCTATTTGAATAAAGGAGGCCCAAAAAGCGGGGTGTGCGTTGAGCCCTTCTGCCTTGTTGAGGAATTGAATTTTAGCCATTTGAAGCGCTTTGTCTTTAGGCATTCCTGCAATAACATTCTGATAAAAACAATCAATCAGCAGCGGCTGATAAGTTTCTTTTTGGTTCCACAGTGTCATCAAAAGTGCGGGGCATCCTGCGTACATAAAAGACCTGCCGAAGGCGATAAGCCCCTCCCCTCTTTTAAGTTGCCCGTAATAAGAAGAGCAATTAGACAACGTTACAAGAGAAGCATTGAGATCAAGTTGTACTATTTCGTTTACTGTAAGAAAGTTATCTTCTTTTTGGTAGGCATCTTCTGCGAGGGCGATACAAGAAGCCCCGGGTTGAAACTGATTGACCAAAGCCTGCAAAGCAAGATGAAGCACATTATACTCCCCGGCATAATCTTTAAGGTAATATTCTGTGGCATATTTATCATTATAGAAGTCCCCTTCATATTTTTGAGAAAGGAGATCAATTTCTTTGGCAGCATGAGTAGATTTCCTGAGATTATTCCTTAGATTAATAATAGATTCGTGGCGAAAATCAGCTTTCACCTGATCGGTATAAGTAGCCGACATACCTAAAATTTTATTATTATCAAGAGGACCTTTTTTGCTGCAACTGAGGTAAAGAGAGGCAGAAAAATTATAAGAGATTATTTTTTGTTTAAGGAGAAAATCCAGGTTATTGAAATTTATATTGTGAACCGAATCTACAGGTATATCTGTCAGCAGCGTTTCGAAAGGAATAAAAGACAATAATCCATCAGGAATAATGATGAGTCTGTTGCAATTATCATACAAATTGTGGTGCATCATTTTATAGAACAACTCATAGCTTGTTCTACAAAAATCCTTATAGCCTCCTGAATGCGTATGTTGAATTAATTTGGGGTCTGTAAAATGTTTATAGTATTTGAGTACAGTAGGTTTATAGGTTCTCCAGAATATTTTTCGAACAGCGAAAGAATCTCTGCGAATAAGGAACTGATACAAAGTATTGTTGCCTTCAAAATACTGAACAAGGGCAGTAGAATCGGGCAAAGCCATTTGAATGGAATCAACAGCAGGCAGGTTATCGGAAGAAATAAAATGATAATATGCCGGGAATTCATTTTTAAATTTTAGTTTGCTGTCATTGAGTTGACCCTTTAAGGAGAGAAACTGTTCAGATAGCCAATCAATATTGACAGAATCCTTAGAGCGCAATGCGTTGAGGCGATTTTTTTTAATCCAGACAATTCTGTTTTTAAGATTGGTGAAAGAATCGATGAGGTCTTGCGGCACTTTTGCAAAGGAGTGATTGGCTGGATTAGTGACCGCCACATTACAGTGAAATTTTCTGGATAATTCAGAAAGATAAAAAGCTCTTTTCAAGTAAGATAAGTCTTTATATCTTTCGAACAAGAGGTAAGAGACATCAATACCCTGTTCAATAACAGAGATGCTGATTTTCAGGAAATCCCCGGAATTATCATTGATCAGATTCAGCAAAGATTGATTATACCTGCAAAGCCTGTCGATATTGAGGAGCGACACATTGTATTTGGACTGATCATAGAGGCCGAACATAGCCCTAATACTAAGGCAGTTGATATCGACTAATTGCTTAACAGAGAAGACAGAATCGGGATGATGAAATCGGTCAGCTGAGACGATAGCAGCAGCCTCAGCAGCCTTATCAAGTATTTTAAGGGCCTGTTTAAATTTCTTTATATCAAGCAAAAACTTCCCAAGTCTGCTGAGCGCATCAGCAGATTGAAGAGAGTGTGGGCCAAAAAACTGTTCGGTATCTGAAACAAATAATTTAAAAGCTGCTTCCGCCTGTTTAAAATTCTTTTTTGCCAGGTGCAGCGCGGCTTCAGTAAATTGAGGTTCAAAGAAATTCGGGGGGAATTTTTTAGCATATTTTTTATAGAGGTTGAGAAAAACCTGCGCACTATCAGACTGATTGACTTTGAGAAACTGTTTAGACATCAGGTTGGCTGCCCTGACAAATACAGGACTATTTTGGGGGCTTTGGGATGCGAAAATTTTTCTAAGGCAAAGAATAGTTTCGAGGGGTTTATTATCGCTATTATACAAGGCTTGAGCGAGTTGCAATCTAAAAGCAGGCAATTCTACATTTGACTGAGGGTTATTTTGCGGTAAAAAAGCGAGTGCACTTCTTGCTGACTTAACAGCGTCATCAACATTAGATTGCAAAGAAAAAACATCAGAGAGATTAAGATAATTCAGGGCGAGGTTGAAAGAATCGGTAAGGGGAAGATTGCTCCGTTGATTAATAAGAGATTTTAGTGCAGCAGCAGCTTTAGCTTGCCTGCCTGATTTGCAAAAAACAGCAGCCTGAGTTGTAAAAAACAAAATAGAATCATTTTCATGAAGCGGTAATGATGCAGCATCATCCAGGTATTCAGTAGCTTTTTTAAGATTCAGATTTTCGTCGGCAAAAAACAAAGCGAGAGAGCAGTATGCAAATAACAAGGGTCTGTTATTTTGTTTGAACAATGCGAGAGAACGGAGGCAATTATCTGCTGAATCCGGGAGATTCTGCAGCAGTGCCGTTTTTGTCAATAGTGCCTGGTACCATTGTGGAGAAAGCTGAAAATCATTCAACAAATACAATTTACGTGACAGCGGCACATCGGAACAATCAAGGATAAAGGTCATGGAATTGGCATTGGACCTGAGTATATCCGGATTATCAGAAGCATTGGGCAAGGAATTGAGTGATTTCTGATAAACAACAAGGCTATCGACAAGACGAAGTGTTTTGCAATAGTCAATCCGGGAAAGCAGTTGATTCTTATCATTTGGATGCTGAAAGCTGCTAAAGAGCAGACAGAGAAGGCAAAAAGTCAGCAAAGAAAAAGAAAAGACAGAAACCCGGTGATTCATAGAATAAAATTAAAAGGAGAATAATGTGAAATAAAAGTAAATATTAAGACACAAGATTATGTGTTTATTTATAAAAACAAAACCTTTGGGCTTCAAAAATAAAAAAAAGACTTCAGATTTATATTTAGTAATAATCTTTATCTTATATTTAGAGTGAGTTTGAGTATAAGAATAATAAATTAAACAAACAGAAAAAAGAAAGTATGGCAGACGAGACGGAAAACCAGGAAAACTCAACGAAAGAGGTAGTGGAAACAGATCGCAGCGGCAATAAATTTTCGGATTTCGTAAATAGGAATTCAAAACTATTAATGATCATCGGCGGGGTCACAGTATTGGCCATAATAATCTCTGTTCTTGTATATTATGCGATGTATTACCAATCGAACCTGGACGAATATGCAGAGCAGTTCTGTACTTGTGCAGAGGAATCTGACAGCGAGTTTTACAATTACAGCAATGATGGTTTTGGATACCGCAGTGATATGAGCAGTTGCTTTGCAGAGGATTTCAAGGTTTACAGCGAGCAGTTCAACAAGATAGAGAAGCAGGAATTGCTGGTAAAGTTTCAGGAAAAAGTAATAGCAAGGTGTCCCCACAAACTAGCAAACATATTTGAGTACAAGTAGTCAAAGAAACAGAATGCCAATAAATAAATTGAGCAGAATTCCCTCCTGAGTTTACCCTCAAAACTCAAGGAGTAAATATAATTATGAATGTACACATCAGAAAATCAAAAGTATTTATTTGAACTTTCGAAGCAATTAATAGAAAGGGGAAAGGCTGGAGACGCATCAGATGCATCCGGTCTCGTTTCAGAATTAATAAAGGTAATTGAATACCACGAGTGGCGTTATTATGTACTTGATCAGCCTGTTTTGAGTGATTTTGAATATGACACCTTATTCAGGAACTTACAACTGCTGGAGCAGGAATATCCACATTTAACCAAAAAGGATTCGCCTACACAGCGGGTTTCCAACGATTTAACGGAGAACTTTAAAACGGTAAGACATTTAACGCCGATGTTATCGCTGGATAATTCGTATAACGGGGAAGATCTGGGCGATTTTGACGAGCGGGTAAAAAAGCTTACCGAGACCGAGGACATGAGTATGGGGATAGAGTATTGTGTTGAGCCAAAATTTGATGGCGGCACGATTGTCCTGGTCTATGAGAATGATCAGTTGGTCCGTGCAGCGACACGAGGAAACGGAACGGATGGAGATGAGATTACGGCCAATGCCAAGGCAATTATGTCTATACCATTACGGGCAAATTTTTCGAAATACGGCATACAGAAAGCCGAGTTGCGCGGGGAGGTATTGATACGGAAAGACTTATTTGATCAGATAAACGGGGAACGATCAAAAAACGGGAATCAATTATTTGCGAATGCCCGGAATGCGGCCACCGGGGGATTAAGGTTGAAGGACCCCAAGCAGGTAAGAGAGCGGAAACTGGATGCTTTTATTTATCAGATGGGATATGCTTCCAATGCATCGGGAGAAGATATGCTTGCACAATTCAGCACACATAATGAACAAATAGAATTGCTGTCGGGAGCAGGTTTTAAAGTCCCTAAGCTCAATGAAGAACGCGCCTTATGCAAAAATATAGAAGAAGTAGTACTACACTGCAACAAATGGCAATCTGCCCGGGAAGAATACCCTTTTGAGATAGACGGGATGGTAGTAAAGGTTAACAATCTGGAGATGCAGGATTTATGTGGATACACAAGTCATCATCCCCGATGGGCAATAGCCTTCAAGTTCAAGGCAAAGCAGGCGACGACGAAATTACTATCGATAGACTATCAGGTTGGTCGGACAGGAGCGGTAACTCCCGTAGCGCGTTTAGAGCCTGTGGAACTTGCGGGTGCGACAATATCGAACGTATCTTTACACAACGCAGATTTCATCAAGGAGAAAGACATCAGAGAAGGCGACACGGTACTTGTAGAACGTGCGGGGGACGTAATTCCTTATATAGTAAAACCTATTACTGAATTGCGGGACGGCAGCGAGAAGGAGGTAATATACCCCACAAGTTGTCCTGTATGCAAGAGCGAATTAAACCGGCCTGAAGAAGAGGCTGTATGGCGATGCGTCAATTCGGGTTGTGAAGCACAGATAGTCGGGAGGCTGGTACATTTTGTATCTAAGAATGCAATGAACATAGATGGATTCGGCGAGGCCTATATCGAGCGGTTTTACAAGGAGGGGATGTTAAAGAGTCTGGCAGACATATACCGTTTAGACTATAACCGGATATCATTTTTTGAGGGTTTCGGCGAGCGGTCTTCCGAGAAGTTAAAATTGGCCATCGAACAATCGAAGACAAACCCTGCCTCGCGGTTATTGTATGCCTTAGGGATTCGTCATATTGGGCGGACAAATTCGAAGATTCTGATTTCGGAAGTAGAGAAGATACAGGATCTGGGGGAATGGAGTTCAGAACAGTTATGTGCCTTGGAAGACATAGGGCCTATTGTTGCAAAACAGGTAGTTGACAATCTGGGAAAAGCGGAAACCATTGAATTGCTAAATGAACTGGAAAGCTTAGGAGTTAATTGCCGGCGGTTGGAATCGGAGAAGAAGCAGGAGATATCAGCAGATGCAGTATTAGCCGGAAAAACTGTAGTATTTACCGGCACCTTAGTACAAATGAAACGGAGTGAGGCAAAGCAAATGGTAATAAATGCCGGAGGAAAATCTGTCGGTTCAGTGAGTTCGAAGTTGAATTATCTTGTAGCCGGAGAGAAAGCGGGATCGAAATTAAAGAAAGCAAGGGATTTGGGAATAACAATATTGACAGAGGAAGAATTTCTGGAATTGATAAAATAAAAACTAAGAACATTGGAAATTGACACAAAGACAAAGATGAAAATACTGGAATCCGAGCGACAATTAATAAATGATGCCATACAGAGTATCGGGATTGACCCTTTGGCGACAAAACAAAAAGAAACTGACGCCTGGAAGTTACATCGCGGATCCGTACAGATCATCATAATTGCACAAAAGACAAAGCAGGAGAACGGAGATCAGAAATCGATAATTTGTATGATGGCGCCTATAGTAAATATATCCGATGAATTCACACAGAAAGAGGCCTTATTTGAATATATTTTGCAGACGAATCATAAGCTTGACTGTGAAGCTTTTAGTCTGTCCAACAATTGGTTGATAATGAGCTCGAGTTATTTTCTGGAGGACATGCGATTGCAAGAGGTAGTCCGTATGTTGGAAAGCATGAGTTTTCAGTCACAGAAATTTGTTAAAATATTGGCAGATACCTTTGAATTCTAATTAATAAGAATAATTATTAAATTAATACTTACCCTTATAAATGCAAGGTAAAGAAAAAGAACTGAATGAAAATATTTTCGTTATTTTGTTGTTAATTACAACAATAATATCCGGAGTATTCTTTTTATTTTTTTTATTTTTTATCCAACCGAATACATTTCTGTTGATCAATGTATTAATCAGTTTTTTTTTATTCGGAGGCATGTATTTGTTTGCAAAACGGGGGATCGGATTAAAAATTTCGCTTGTTTTTTACACCATTTTTTCTCTGATATTATTTACAGGATCCTGGATTTTCACAGGCGGTATTGTTAGTGGCATTGGATATTATATCGTAGTAGCTACAGGTATATTGGTAATAATATTCCCCAAAAAATACAGGTTGTATATCATCCTGCTCATGACAATATTTCCAATAATATTATTTTCAATAGAATTCTCAAACCCCGAGCTGATCAGGAATTTCTTGCCTACAGAATCAAAAACCATTTTGTTATTTATCAATTTAATTTCATCGATAGGCTTGGCAGGATGGCTATTGTCAAAAACCAAGAATGAATACAATAAAGAAAAAAAACATTCTGCAAAAAAGCGATCTGATTTAATAAAAGCGAATGAAAAGAAGACAAGATTTATAAGAAACATCAGTCATGAAATCCGGACACCTCTAAACGGATTGATCGGAATGGCAAGTTTACTTGAAAACACCAATATAACGGAAGAACAAAAAGAGTATCTGGAAATAATAAAATCAAGTAGTCTGCAATTGTTAAACATAACCAATGGAATAATAGACTATTCAAATACGGGATCAAAAAACGAAAAAATAATACATAAGGGTTTTTCATTAAAGGGATGTGTAAAAAACGCCATTGATATAACAAAACCTTCTGCCCAAAAAAAGGGATTAAAGCTATATTACAAAATCAGTGAAAAAATAACGAATGAATTAAAGGGGGATGCAGGAAAGCTACAGCAGGTGTTGATAAATCTGACGGGCAATGCGATAAAATTCACATCATATGGGGAAGTAAGTATAGAAATAAATGAAATTGAAAAAGATTCTAAAAAAATCAAGCTTGAATTTAAAATCAGAGATACAGGAAAAGGGATAGAAGAAAGTGAAATGGAAACCTTATTTTCTGCCTATTCTCAGCTTAGGAGTAATGCAAGTGAAAACTACAAGGGCAGTGGGTTGGGTCTGAGTATTTCCAAGGAATTGGTAGAAAACATGGGAGGAAAATTGAAAGTTATAAGTAAAGATGGTGAAGGAAGTATATTTTATTTTGATCTGGATTTTGAAATCACAGAAGAAACAGGACAAAATTCACCTTCAAAAACAGAAAATAAAATTAATCCAAGCTTAGCACAAAATTATCCATTAAAAATATTGCTCGTAGAGGATGACAGAACAAATCAGACCCTTGTTGTCCGGTTGTTAAAAAAGATGGGATATGACTGTCAAACTGCAAACAATGGGCTGAAAGCATTGGAAGCATTAAAAAACAATAACTTTGATTTAATATTTATGGACATACAGATGCCTCTTATGGATGGGATTGAGACAACAAAAAGAATCCGTCAGGATCTATCTGAACAACCCATAATAATTGCTATGACAGCAAATGCTTTAGATGAAGACCGTAAACAATGTAAAGAAGCAGGAATGAATGATTTCTTGTCAAAGCCAATCGCTGTAAATAAATTAGAGACAGCAATAATAAAGTGTTATCAACTGATCAAAACACTTTAAAACAGAAAATAAATGTCATTGGATTCTAAGGATAATAAAATACAAGATTACAGGGACCGGTTTTTAATTCTAACATTAAAGACGGCCATTTTATTATCTTTTTTCTATTTGGTACTGCAGATATTTTTTTTAAGTTCTGACATTGCAATCATCTTCACCTCATTAAGCTCCTTACTTGTTTATGTTTTTTTATACTACAAAACTACAAAAAAAGGAGAGTTAAAATCTACAAGGAACCTTTTCATAATCATTGGTTTAACATTCTTATCAGCGGTGTGGATATTTAACGGTGGAATGAAAGGAGGCATTGGATATTTTTTTTTAATCTCAATATGTTTTACAATAATATTAGTCCCACCGGAGGAGGAAAAAAAATACATAATCATAACCATTATACTGGTTACAATATTATTTATTACGGAGCAGATATTTGAGGGTATTAGTATAGGGAAAGAAGACTTGAGTTTAAAATTAAATTTATTATTTAATATTATTTTTTCCACTTCAATAGTTGGTCTGACGAAATTCCTAACAATAAATGCATATGAGAAGGAAAGGGAGTTCTCACTCCTTCAGAATACTGAATTATCCGATACTAACAATACAAAATCAAGATTTACAGCAAATATCAGTCATGAATTAAGGACCCCGTTAAACGGAATTATCGGCATGGCTGATTTACTAAATGAAAGTAGTCCAGACGAAGAACAGACAGAATACATTAAAGCCATAAACAGCAGCAGTAAAAAACTACTGAAAATAATAACACAAACACTAGAATTCACTCAGGCAGAATCTGGATCAAGTATTTTAAACAAAACCATTTTTTCTGTAAAGGATTGCATTGAGGAAGCAATAAAAACGATAGAATCAGAAACAGAAATTAAAGGCAGAAGAATAATATTAAATAGTGCGCCTTTGTCAGTGAGAATAGTTGAAGATGAATATAAATTAAAAAAAATACTGCTAAATCTAATTGATAACTCCCTTAAGTTTTCTGATAAAGAAGATATAATAATAGAAATAAAAGAAAGGAAAAGCACAGAAAAGGAAATTATACTCGAATTCAGTGTATCAGATAAAGGAAAAGGAATTCCAGCAGAAAAAATATCAGAATTATTTGAACCGTTTACAAGGTTGGATGATACTAGAACAAGTTTACACAGCGGGACCGGTTTGGGTCTATCTATATGCCAATATTACGTACATTTGATGGGTGGGGAAATATCAGTAAAGAGTTCTCCCGGGGAAGGGTCAACCTTTACATTTACAATAAGATCCGAGAAGGAGAATAGTAAATCCGAAGACAAAAAAATAGGTACATAAAAATAATAATTGGAAAAACTATATGAAATTTACCTGCCAAAACAGGAAAATTTAAGAATAAATAAAGTCAAAAAATATTTTCAAGCCTTTATACCAAGGGCAAAGCAAGAAGGGTAATACAAGAGGAGATTCGGTATATTAATTATAAGATGACAATTTTTCCTACCTTTGCACAAAGAACAATAAAAACAAAAAGGAATGAAAATAAAAGCAAGTAGTATCAACAACCTTACTGATGCAAGGTATTTTGCTGCATGGAATGTGGAGTGGCTAGGATTTTCTCTTCAGGCAGGCAGCTCGAACTATACAAGGCCTCAGGACGTCAAAGAGATAAAGGAATGGCTTGTGGGGCCAAAGATTGTAGGAGAGTTCGGAATAGGACAAAGTGCCGAAGAGATCAAGACATCTGTAGAACTGCTGAATCTCGATGCTGTACAACTGAACATGTTTACAGAAAATGAAATTGCAAAAAACCTGGAAGGGCTTACCGTGATAAAAGAATGGATAACGGAAGATTTATCCTACCTCGAAACTTTTGCAAAGCAATGTAAGGAGATGAGTTCAGTGGTAGACTACTTCTACCTTAACCTTGAGAAAAGCGGGATTAGCTGGAAGGCCCTGCGTAAAGATAAATCTGCTTATGAACAATTAAAAAGTCTCTGTCAGGAATATGCAATCATAATTAGTATCGTATGTCCTGCAGAGAACCTGAAGGATTTTCTTGATGGTATACAACCACATGGAATAAGCCTTAGTGGAGGAGAAGAAGAGAAGGTTGGACTCAAAACATTTGATGATCTTGATGATATATACGATGCTTTGGAGGCTATGAATCTGTTGAATCAGGAAATATAAAATAAGAAACCATAATGCGACATTTTCTGAAGACCCTCCGGTATCTTCGATATTACAAAAAGCATACAATATTAAACATTCTGTTTAATATACTGACTGCCCTATTTACTATTGCGTCTTTTTTGGTTTTGAAACCCTTTCTGGACATATTATTTATTGATAATATAGCAGAAACTTTGAAGAGTAGTGATACAGGCTTTATACCAGGCTGCAAAGCAACTTTTAACAACATGTTGAGTGATTACATTCAGGTTAACGGCAAAAAATCCGGATTGATGTTGGTCTCTGTTATAGTCATTTCAACATTTTTTTTTAAGAATATATTCCGCTATCTGACAATGTTCATAATGGCTCCTGTACGATACGGAATAGAAAGACGCATACGTCAAAGGCTGTTTGAAAAACTGATGGTATTGCCTCTCACCTATTTCTCAGAAGAACGAAAGGGCGATCTGATGTCCAGAATAACGGTAGATGTTCAGGAAATACAATGGTCTGTATTACAGTCATTGGAAACGGTAGTACGTTCTCCGATCATGATAATCGGTTCTCTTGCCGTCATGTTTTATATCAGTCCCGAACTAACCTGTTTCTCATTTATTCTGATTTTATTTGTAGGCTTAATAATAGGAGGAATAGGCAAAACATTAAAAAGAAAATCTACAAGAGCTCAGGAATCGCAAGGGCGTTTGTTATCCATTCTTGACGAGGCAATAGGCGGATTAAGAATAGTTCGTGGATTTAGGGCTGAGCGTTATCAGGAAAACAAATTCGGGAAAGAGAACTCCTTCTACGAAAGTACCATGAAACGGATAATGAGGCGGAAGGATTTGTCTTCCCCTATTACTGAATTCCTGGGAATAGCAGTGGTCGTAATATTATTGATGTACGGGGGCAACATGGTCTTTGACGGTGTATTTTCAGCCTCTACATTTGTAGTGTTCATCACGATGTTTTATAACATAATAGACCCTGCCAAAGCTTTTTCAAATGCTTATTACTCGATACAAAAAGGGAGTGCTGCAATTATTAGGGTTGAAGAAATCCTCAATCGCAGCAATGAAGCAAAAGATATAGAAAATGCTTTAGATACTTCTGACTTAAAAGAGAATATTGTATTTAAAAATGTAAGTTTCTCTTATAATGAAGAAAAATTGATTCTTGATAAAATAAATTTAAAAATTAAAAAAGGGAGTTCATTGGCCTTGGTAGGAGCTTCCGGTGCCGGAAAATCTACTTTAATTGATTTGATTCCGCGTTTTTATGACATAGAAGAAGGGGAAATTTTAGTTGATGGGGTCAATATCAAAAACTATAAACTAAAATCACTGAGAGGGCTTATCAGCATTGTATCACAAGAGGCAGTTTTATTTAATGACAGCATTTACAACAACATAGTATTCGGCATGGAGGGAGTAAGCGCAAAACAAGTTGAAGAAGCCTCCCGAATTGCGAATGCCCATGATTTTATTCTGCAGACAGAACAAGGGTATCAAACTGTAATTGGAGACCGTGGTAACAAGTTGAGCGGAGGACAAAAGCAAAGGATCACAATAGCAAGGGCTATATTGCGTAATCCCCCAATTTTAATTCTCGATGAAGCTACTTCTTCCCTGGACTCAGCTTCAGAACAACTTGTAAAAGATGCCTTGTACAAAGTGATGCAAAACCGAACATCAATCATCATAGCTCACCGCTTGTCTACTATTCAGAATGTTGATAATATTATAGTGCTACAGGATGGAAAATTAGCAGAAGAAGGAACCCACGAAAACTTATTGGCAAAAGGGGGCATCTATGAGCAATTGGTAAAACTGCAAAGCATGTAAAGGCTCCGGATTATATATACTGATCAAGAAAATCAAAACCTTTAACATTACCGAAAGACTAAAAACAAAAAAACTCTTTAAATTCCGGCCTTAAAAGTATATATTTGTAGCGTGAGAGACTATTATTACATTTTAGGAGTAAACAAGGGTGCAAATTTACAGGAAATACAAAAAGCCTATAAAAAATTAGCACTGAAATTCCATCCTGACAAGAATGGTAATGACCCTTTTTATGCCTTACATTATGCAAAGATAACCGAAGCATACAAAGTACTGAGCGATGACCACAAACGGTTTAGATACGACAAGGCCAAAAACAAGGAAATTACCACAACAAACAATCCAACAAATGATGGTCCGCCACCTGTGATTTCCTTTTTTTTTGCATCTAAATCGGCAGGCAAGAAAGGAGACTTAATGACCATTTCCTGGGAAGTATTAAATGCCGATGAAGTACACATTAACCTCATAGGATATGTATCTACTAATGGTACTCAGACCATAAGATTACTTCAGGAAGAAGAGACAGAAGAATTTTTGACAATAAAACTTATTGCAAGTAACAATAATTCAGAGGTGGAAAGTAAAAAAGTTCTTAAAATAGTAAACTTATCTTATTCACCCAAAGAAGCTGCGCTGAAAACCAGACTTGAATCCCTCTCAAAAAGTATTGACCAAAGCAATAATGAACCCTTTAAGAAAGATAAAGAAAGTTCTTTAGCGTATGGTAACAAAAATTCAGGTATCGCTTATTTGTTGGTAG
Organism: uncultured Aureispira sp.; assembly: GCA_905480075.1. GTDB lineage: Bacteria > Bacteroidota > Bacteroidia > Chitinophagales > Saprospiraceae > Aureispira. The sequence goes on from CAJQOX010000054.1 coordinate 19,649, forward strand.
CAGTAATGTGTTTTATTATTTTTGTAATGCTATATAAAATACATACCATAAATCCATTTTTCTGATGTTAAAATTTTTTAGTTCCACCCGTTTTAAAGCACGTGAATTTGGGTATAAACCCAGATTCTATGATGCAGATAAGGAAGCTTTGGAAAAGCGGATAAGAGGGCGTCAAAGCCGGGAAAAGGAAGGAGAAAGGGTAAAACATCGATTGCGTCAGGAATTTGGCAATTACAAAACTGAAGATAATAAAAGAAAAGGCGTAAACAACACTTCCTCATTAAGATTGCTGGTGATTATCATTATATTAGGATCTTCAAGTTATATAGTTTTGGACAACCTGCTGCCAAAACTTATGGAGAGTTGGTTTCCTGAACAGAATCAGGGATACGAATTTCTTGAGGAATATGATGCGGAATAATTCAGAAAATCAGTTTGTTGATGCTTATCTCCCGATTATTATTATAACCTTACCTTTCATTTTTATTCATTTAGAAACATAGCTGCTGTTCATATAGAATTAATTAATAAACAATTTATATAATAGATGAATTCTGAAAAGATCAGAATTTGGTACCAAATATTAAGATTGCCTTTGTTAATCAATTAAATTTAGTCAACTTTATAAAAACATTGGGAATTCACAGAAAATAACATTAAATTTATCTTTAGAATTCAAAAAAAACAATTCGCTAATATTGTCAAAATAAAAAAAATACCCGACAAAATATAATCTTCAAATGTCCGACCTCATTCAATTATTACCCGATCACATAGCCAATCAGATAGCAGCCGGTGAAGTTGTACAACGCCCCGCTTCAGTGGTCAAGGAATTGATGGAAAACTCAATAGATGCAGGGGCAAAAAATATAAGATTGATCATCAAAAACTCAGGCAAGACTTTGATACAGGTTGTTGATGACGGAATAGGGATGTCGGAAACAGATGCCCGGATGTGTTTTGAACGACATGCGACATCAAAAATAAGAAAGGCTGAAGATTTATTTTCTATAAAAACAAAGGGCTTCAGAGGAGAAGCAATGGCCTCTATTGCAGCTGTGGCACAGGTAGAGATGCGGACAAAAAGACATCATAAAGAACTTGGAGTTAAACTGCATATCGCCGGTTCAAAAGTAATAATACAGGAACCCTGTCAGACCGCTGCAGGGACTTCTATTTCTGTAAAAAACTTATTTTATAATATACCTGCCCGACGAAATTTCCTGAAATCGAACTCGGTAGAAATGCGTCATATTATTGAAGAGTTTCAACATGTGGCCTTATCTCATCCTGAAATATTTTTTTCTTTGCATCACAACTCCGATAAACTATATCATCTGCCAATTTGCAATTTACGCCAAAGAGTGGTTGGAATAATAGGAAACAAGATAAATAAGTCTCTTATTCCTATTGAGGAAGATACAGATATACTAAAAATTTCCGGATACATAGGAAAACCCGATGCTGCTAAAAAAACCAGGGGAAATCAATTCTTTTTTGTCAACAACAGATACATAAAAAGTGGATATCTGAATCATGCTGTTCTCAATGCATATGAGGATTTACTTCCGGAAAAAGTTTACCCACTCTATGTCATTTTTTTCAAAATTAACCCGGACAAAATTGATGTAAATGTGCATCCTACCAAACAGGAAATAAAATTTGACGACGAAAGACTTATTTACAATTACCTGAGGGTTACTGTCAGACATGCTTTGGCGCAATACAGTATTACTCCTAGCCTGGATTTTGAAGTTGAGACTACCATAACAAAACACCTGAAACAGACTGAAAAAAATCCCGGAAATTCTGTCAACCCTTATCAGCAACAAGGAGAAATATACTTGTCAAAGGCTAGTAAGGAACATAAAAAATTAACATCCTATTCCAAACCGGAAAAAACAGAAAGCCAGATTTCTAATCAGGAAAACTGGGAAAAATTATATGATGACATAGAAAATAATGCGCTGAAACAAGGAGAGGAATTAAAACAATTGGACCAAAACCTTTTCTCTTCAAACATTAATAGTGAAAGTGATCAGGAAGAGGAAATCTTATCGAGTAAAGCTTCTTATACAAAAACAGATGAAGCCAACCAAGGGCAACCAATAAGCAAACACTTATTTCAATTACACAAAAAATATATCTTAAGTACCGTAAAGTCAGGCTTTTTACTTTTTGACCAGAACATAGTGCATCAACGGATTATGTATGAACGTTATCTTTATCAGTTTGAACATAAAAAATCAATTACTCAACAGTTGTTATTTCCTCAGACAATTGAACTTTCTGTGCCTGACGCAAGCCTTTTAAAGGATATTCTGCCTCAACTTAATGAACTCGGTCTTGATATCAGAGAATTCGGAAGTAATAGTTTCATAGTACACGGGTTGCCAAGTGAATTAAGTCAACAAAATGAAATGGAAATTATTACTCAGCTTCTTGAGCAATACAAACGAAATACTGATATTAAACTGGATTTATATGATAATATTTCAAGGTCCTTGGCCGCTCAAAGTGCTATTAAGCATGGAAAAACCCTTACTATGAACGAAATGCAACTATTAATTGACGAACTATTTGCCTGTGAAGTACCTTATGCAGGCCCCGGTGGCAGAAAAACGTTTATTAATATTGATATGCATGAATTAAATAAACGATTTGAATAAGCATAATACTGCTAATCATTAGCAGATAAGAACATAGAGGTTAAATCTTCTCCTTTTTTTTTTGTAATTTTATGTTTTAACTTTTATTTATCCGGACAGAAAAATCCTCAGAGCAATTATAAACATACTATCATGAAAACACTAACTATATTTTTTCGATTGGCAAGTATGCTGATGTTAATTCATTTTTTATTCCTTTCTACCCTTTCTGCCCAAACTGAAGTTAATGGTAAAGGCATTGTTGGACAGTGGCGGGTAGTGGACCTGAAAACGGATGAAGACAAAAAAGTAATGGAAATATGGGAAAAAGAAGGGGAATATTTTGCCAGGATTATTGAATTGGTAGGCGTTACTTCTGAAGAAGCAAATGCCTCTGTATGTAAAAAATGTTCCGACAAGCGAAAGGGACAAAAATTACTGGGAATGGAAATTATATCAAACATGAAAAAGGGAGAAGAAAAATATACTGAAGGAGAAATCATGGACCTGATAAAAGGTAAGATATACAAATGTGCTTTGTGGCTGGAAAACGAAGATAGACTGAAGGTCAGAACTTTAGTCCCTATAATCTTCAAAGATGAGGTTTGGTTCAGAAAAAGTTAGACTAAATATAAGCTAATAAGACCAGACAGGAGTACAACCAAAGTACTGATAGAAAGAGACATGGAATGAAAATCAGAGGTAATTTAATTAATATAAATACCAGGTGTTCTTTTGCAATAGTGTAGCCCATCCCAAAAAGTGCAGCAAAGGTTCCGGATATGCCTATTATTGCAAGAACGAAGTAACTGAATGACAAGGCAAAGCTAAAGTCTCTCCCGTTAGAATAACCAAAATCGATATAGTACAAATAATAAGCAGCACAACAGGCTAAAAACTGCAATGACAAGGAAAGTATCGCCCAGGGTATTTTTTCAAATGTTTTTAGCATAAATAAACAGTTTAAACTCAGGGTTTTTTATCAATAATAAGGGTTTCCGAACCATATAGATGACCGTAAGATTGGTCTACGTAATTCATTTCTCCCGGATCAGGTAAAAAATTATCCAATATACTGATTTCAATTTTCGCTTTTTCATTCGATTCGTCTACAGCCGCTTTAAGAGAATAACCACTTACCCATCTTCTGAGAAAATAAACATAGAAAAATGGAGAAAGACTACATTTTCCTTTATGCCCGATATATGAGTCGGCACCAAGGTATAGCCACTCTTTTCCCTGATTTGCATTATGACAACCTGTATTATATACCAAACGGATTTTTCTTCGGAGTTCTAAAGGAACTTCCTGAAACCAAAGTAAGTATTTGTTGGTATGGGCTAGCAAAAAAATATCAACAGTTTCATATTTCTTAGCCAAGGATACCAGGGCCTCTATTATTTCTTCTTTTTTATCCTTCTTTGTTTTTTGTGTAAAATAAAATGATTTATCATAATAAGATTTGAGATAAGGGCCGGTAAACAACTCCGTTCCGAACTGTTGAAATGATGGTACAGAATCACGGATAGCCAAAACTGCCCGGTTACTTTTAAAATCGGAATCAGGCTCAATAAGGGACAAACCATCTGCAAGCCATGTAACAGAATACAATGAGATAGCAAAAAAAATAAGCGGAATCAATCCGGATAATATTTCCCTTAAAGAAAATAACATAGATTAAGGTTTAGGGAGGCCAAAACAAATTGTATTTTGTTAAACGGGAATTAATAATAAAATGTTATGATTTATTAAATATTTAAATGTTATAGTTTTATTAAAATTAAAAGACTGATTAATAAGTAGATACAAAAAATAACTTTCATTTACAACCTACTTGCTTTATAAGAAGAGAGAATGTGAAGAGGGAGTAAAGACACAGGAGTTAATGAAAATACAATGATCGTCTAAAGATATTGAATTCAAAATACCCTACTCTGAGTTTTTATTGCCAAAGTCTTTTTTAACGTATGGTTTTGATTCAAAACAAAAAAAAACAGGAACATGAGAAAGACAAATTGTTTTTATGTAAATTTGTCCTGGAGTAGAATTCATTCATCATCCTGTTAATATTTCCTCAGGTAAACCTGACCTGCTCTCAAGAATATTAAAATATCAACAAAACCCGCTCTTCAGGAAAATTATATTTCGGGCCTGAATACCTAATTTTGGGTGCTTATCTAATATATCTCAAGACTCAATAATAAATTTATAAATGAAAAACCTGATATTTAGTAATAATGATAAAATGCCTGTTTTGGGACTTGGCACATGGAAATCAAAACCCGGAGAAGTATTTGATGCCATTCTAGAAGCCATAAAAGTGGGTTACAGACACATAGATTGTGCGCATATATATGGGAACGAATCTGAAATCGGGGAGGCCTTAAGCCTGGCATTTTCTTCCGGAATTGTCGATAGAAAAGATCTTTGGATTACTTCCAAGCTTTGGTGTAATGCTCATAAAAAAGAAGCAGTCATTCCGGCTTTGAACAAAACGCTGAGTAATCTGAAACTCGACTACCTGGACCTCTACCTTATTCACTGGCCCGTTGCTTTTAGCCCTGACATCTACCCTACTCAGGCAGAAGAATATATTTCACTGGATGACATCCCGCTTTCTGAAACTTGGGAAGGAATGGGGGAAGCTCAAAATCAACAACTTTGCAGACATATCGGCGTATCCAATTTTTCTGTCCTCAAATTAAAAAATCTTATCTCTGAATCCTCCATAAAACCGGAAGTCAATCAGATTGAATTACATCCCTATCTGCAACAAAATAAAATGCTGGATTACTGTAAAAAGCAAAATATTTTCCTAACTGCTTATTCGCCACTAGGGTCATCAGATGCTGCTAAAATGTTGTCAAAAAGTAATAATCCTACTTTACTGGAACATCCCGACATTATGACTATAGCTAATGAAAATAATTGTTCCCCGGCACAGGTCTTAATCAAATGGGCTATCGAAAGAGGAACTTCAGTTATTCCCAAGTCAGTAAACCCGGATAGAATAAAACAAAACTTCGATGCTGCTAAGGTCGCTCTTTCTACCGAAAACATGGATTTAATCAACCGCCTGGACCTGAACTTCAGATTCGTTGACGGCACATTCTGGGTCATGAAAGGTGCCCCCTACACACTCGAAAATCTTTGGAATGAGTAACCGATTTCCGACTGTAAGGAGGAATGAATGTCCTGTGGACAGGCATAAAAAATACTAAATTATTGCTTCTGTGCTTTAATTTCTGCCAATATCCTCCTGATATGCTTCTTGGTATTATAGGCAAAGTCAGATTTCAAGACCCAATCGGCATAGTCCTGTGTCTCTGATATCAGTTCATTGCGGTGTTTGCCGAAATTCCAGTAGTATTTGTCATTGTTCTGATAAATTTTTCTGGCAAAATCCACCCGGCTGTTTTCGCCTGAATACAAGGCTGCAATCTGTGATACATTCAGATTCAGAAGATCATTTTGTTCTACCTGATGTTCGAAAATCTTCAGGGTTGCTTCCACGTCAGCCATTGCATCGTGTGCATCTTTTAGTTCCTCCCCCAAATATCGCTTATAGGTATCTCCGAGTTTGTGGGAGTTGACCATCCTTTCAATTCGGATAATATCGATATAAACAGTATCATCTCCAGGATAATCAATACCTTCTCTGCCGAATTCCTCTGAAAGTAAGGGGATGTCAAAATTATCGGAATTATAGCCGGCCAAATCACAGCCTTCGAGCCATTGAAACATGCTTTTGGCAATCTGATAGAAAAAGGGTTTGTCTTTAACATCGGCATCACTGATGCCATGCACAGCCGTTGCACCTGCCGGAATAGGGATGCTAGGATTCACCAATACATTTTTGACGATCCTTTCTCCATCCGGATTTATTTTAATGGCACCAATCTGAACAATACGGTCTTTTACAACATCCACCCCTGTGGTCTCAAGGTCAAAAAATACTATTGGTTTTTCGAATTTCATTATTTTCAATTAATTTTTGTAAAAACAAAATCTGTTTGAATTTCAATAAAGGCTAAATTAATCTTTTTTATGGTAAAAAACGTATAATCCCTTTTTTCATCTAACTTTAGAAATAATAAGTAAAAGAACCGATTTTTAGATTCTTTGATTGTAGATTAATAAAAAGATTTATAATGACCCTTTCAAAAAAAAAATGGCATGAACGCATCCCGCATTCGGTGACGATTCTCTTTGGGATGATCGTCTTTGTGACGCTGTTGACACATCTGTTGCCGGCAGGTAGCTACGAACGCATTCTGGTAGATGGAAGAAACAGGGTGCTGCCGGGGTCCTATCAGATCATTGCCCCTACTCCGGTTGGTTTTCTGGATATGTTTATGGCTATACCCCTGGGTTTTAAATCTGCTGTTGAGATTATTTTTATTGTCCTTGCCGGAGGGATCATGTTCGGTATCATGGAACGGTCAAAGGCCATCGAGAATAGTGTCGGCACCTTGGTAAAACGATTAGGTCTTGATAAAAAGTATCTTATTGTAGTCATACTTACCTTCGTTTACGGTTTTTTGGGAGTGGCAGTGGGCTATGAAAACAACATTGCATTGGTGCCGATAGCTGCTATAATCAGCCTTGCCCTGGGAGGCGACCTGATACTTGCTGCCGGCATTTCTGTAGGGGCAATGACGGTGGGTTTCGGCCTCTCTCCTATCAACCCCTATACCGTGGGCACGGGTCAGAAGATCGCAGAGTTACCCTTGTTTTCAGGAGCTGTACTGCGAAGTGTTTTATGCTTTTCTTCCTTGACTATTATGGCATATTATAATGTCCGTTATTTCAAAAAGATCCTTAAAAACCCTGAGTCAGGTCTTGGTCATGGCTTAAATGAAGCGGGCTTGTCGCTCAGCAAGGGGGTCAGTGAATATACTGTCTCTTTTAATAACTGGCTGGTATTGGGAATCTTTATTGTCGGGCTTGCTGTGAGTTTGTATGGGGTCTTCAACCTGGAATGGTATATCAATGAATTGTCGGCTATTTTTCTGATGGTGGCCCTTGGTTGTGGGCTGGTATCAAGGATGAATGCAGATACGATGAGTGAGACGCTGCTTGATTCTGTAGCGAAGGCGGCGCCCGGTGCTTTTATGGTGGGATATGCCACATCTGTAAAGGTTTTGCTTGAAATGGGAAATATTGGCGATACGCTGTCTTTTCATCTTTCGGAAATACTGCAGGGACTGCCTGTATATGCCGCTGCGATATCTATGTCCCTTTCTCAGTCGGTGCTCAATTTCTTTATTCCCTCAGGCAGCGGACAGGCATTGGCCTCTTTGCCGGTGATGATTCCGTTGGGTGATGTATTGGGTCTGACGCGGCAAACAAGCATTCTGGCTTTTCAGATCGGTGACGGGGTTACAAATCTTATCAACCCTTCTTTAGGCGGACTGATTGCAATGTTGTCGATGTGCAGGGTTCCGCTCGACCGTTGGTTGCGATTTATTTTTCCTTTGGTATTAATTGTTTTGCTGCTTTCCTGGGTTGTTTTGATTTTTGCTGTCGCAACGGGGTATAATTAAAATGTATTCAGAACCAATGGTCTTAATGAATGATTATTTATAATTTTCGAATTATCTGATTAAATAGATGGAAAAGATTAAATGCAATAACTGCCTGAACAGCTATGAAGGAAATTTCTGCAACATCTGCGGACAGGGAGCGATCGAAAATCAGAGACTTTCGACCAAAGAGATATTTGCACACCTTCTGCAGCGGAACCTGTACTTTGACCGCAAGCTTATCTATACATTTAAAGATCTTTTTCTAAGACCTGAAGAGGTGGGATTATCCTTTATCAGAGGACAAAGAAAAAAATACACCAAACCTATCCGTTATCTTATAGTGGTGCTCGCCATCTATGCCATTCTCAATTATTTTTTCGGGGCTTCCGTAGTAATGGAAAAGATCGTACATTTTGAACTGCCCTTTCTCACTCAGGAATTAAATCACAGTCTCGGAATCTGGAATTACCGGTTTTATGCCGAATATCAAATGTATTCAGGAATTCTGCAAGTTTTGGTACTTACCGCCTTCCTGCCTTTTGTTTTCAGGAAATTCGATTATAATTTCATGGAACTGCTTGCTGCAAACCTATATTATTTTTCAACCGCAATACTTATTGTCTATGTATTGATGACTATATGCAGTTCCCTCTTTGGATATACACTTAGCCTCTTAGTTGTCAATGTAGTGTTCCTTGCTTATTCCTTCTGGGCCTATTACAGATTTTATCAGCAACAATCCTTTATTAAATTTATTATAAAGATGGTGATACTATTTATTTATATGAATAGTGTACGATTCGTGGTCACCATGCTGTTCTGTGTTTTTTCTCCCATCCCCGGTGATGTATTACATTGAAGATCTGTAAAATGAACTATTATCCATACAAACTACTTTTAGGATTGCCTTTCAGGTTCCACCTGTAATATCCATAATCATTTCTCTTTCTTGTCAAAGATTCATGTATATAATTGATTTCATTATCCTGCAGGTCAAATTTTTCTATGTATATCTTTGAAAGGAATCCCGGTAGTTCCGTGATTTTATTTTTTTTGAGATTTATTTCTCTGAAGTTTCCGTTTTTAACAGATTCAGGAATCAGAATAATTTCATTATTTGCGGCAGAAAGTCTGTTGACAGAAGTGCAGTTAAAAATACTGTCATGCAATTTGGTCAGTTTGTTCCTCGACAGATCAAGTTCCCTCAATTGCATAAGTTGTTCCTGCATGATTTTAAAGTCAGGAAGATTATTATTGGATAATTTCAGTATCTGTAATTTTCTGAATTTATTTTTATTGATCTTCCTGCAGTTGAAGGATTCTATGCTGTTGGAATTTAGTTTGAGTTCTTTCAGAGCGGAGATATCAAAAAGTTTGTAATTTATTTCCCGGATCTGATTGCCCGAAAGGTCTAATTCCCTTAGCTTTTTTGAACATAATTCATCGGGAATGTCTTTTATTTTATTTTGCTTCAGAATTAATACCCTCAGGTCGGGAAGTAGCAATACCTGCTCCGGTATTTTTGTTAATGCCGACCTTCCGAGATTGAGAATCTGAAGATCCTTCATTTCATTCAGAAAATCAAAATTATTCAGTTTACAACCTTCCAGGTTTAAGAAATTCAACTTTTTAAGGGATTTCAGACCGTCGGAATTTGAAATAGAACAGCTGGAAAGGTCAAGGTATTTCAGGTCCTTCAGCAAAGCAATTTCATCACTGACCGCTACTTTGGATCCCGACAAATCGAGTGATGTCAGGTTTTCCATTTTCCCAAGCGATCTGAAAGATTCCGCAGTTTGAATACCAGGGACTTTTTGGAGAATGATCTTTTTGACCTGACTAAAGTGTTTGATCATAGAAGGTATAGCTCCATTAAATTTGGCCGCTTTCATATTTAAAGTACCTGTTCTGACGTCTCTGATTCTTGGATTTTCACCAGCAATCAGGGCATGAAGGATCCTGAAGGGCATTTCTTCAATTCCGAAATCATGCTTAAATAATTTATTCAATTTTGTATCGCTGTTGCTCGACATTCTAAGATAAACACCACTTTTTTTGATATAGTCATAGCTGCTTGCCGGGCCTATTTTTTTGAAGAGCTTTTCCGCCACTTTCGCCACCTCTTTATCGGGGTGGGCCATCATCAGAACGGCCACCATACTTATAATATCCCTTGTTGCCCCCGTTCCGTCAATTATCTGTAGTGCCAACAAAATATTCTCAACCTGATTGCTGACAATAAGATGATAGATCTGAAGGACCGAATCCTCATTGCCCTGTTGTCTGAGCCATGGATCTTCCAAATTGGTCAGTAGCTCTTTGAGATGATCTTCGGTAGCCAATACTTGCTGCTCCCTGAAAGCAGAAGCCAAGATATGCAGGTCCGTTTTAGAGTTAATGACAAAAACATCCTCCTTATCCAGGTCCTTATTGACCTTCATTTTTGACAGGGGCAAATAGTTTTTTATTTTGTCTGTCAGTACCTTTGCCGGTCTTTTGGAAAAACAGAGTTGATAATCATGCTCCTCATCCATAGAAAAAGGATTATCTATCAGATCGGTCAAAAGGTCCGTTCTGTTCAAAAACAGGGCAAATAGAATCTTTTTAGCATCGGGGCCGGCATCAAAATTCAATTCCTGAAATTCCGTCAGGCTTTTATTTTTTTCAAATCTATGCGCTATTCTTACAGCATCCAACAAAGCGATAGACAGAGAATATTTATCAATTCCCGGGGAGTAATACTCTAAGTTTTTGAGGTGGCTAAGTAAAGATATTTTATCGCCTATTATAGAAAAATCCAGTTTAAAACTGAATGTTACCTTCTTCAAAGATATAGATTTCCCCAAACCCTCGACTATCTCCGAATGCGAACATTTTTTACCAATTTTTCCATCAATATCTATTTCCTTAAGTTTAGGAAGTTCAGCAATTTGCTGCGGCCATTTTTTTCCGTAAAAATTTCTTATTCTCAAATACTTCAGGACTTTCAGCTCTTTCAAATCCTCTTTAAATCTAAGTTGTGAGCAGTCAAGTACCAGGCTTTTCAGGTCTGTAGACTGAGTGACAAAGTCGGGTAAAGTTTTACATTTATTATTCGACAGAAAAACTGTATCACTGACCCTGACCTTATTTAAAGCAGGAGGAAAAGTAAGGAGCTTGGGCGCAAAAATATACAGCTCTTTCACCTGATCAACTGCTTTGAAAAAAGAGTCATTCAATTCCTCTAATTCCCCGTTAAGGTCCTGTATTCTTATATAATCAGGACCGATGTCTATTATTTTTGGATTCTTGTATTTTTGCATTTAAGATGTACAGAAGTAATTTTGAAATCAGGTATAAAGCTGACAGGTCAAAAAAAAACCATCCCTAATATTATCAGGGATGGAGTATAAAGATATAAATTTAATATTTTAATAGGGCAGATTCGGCTTAAGTAACTCTTTGCCATCGTAAAAGTCATTGATAATTTTGACTACTTCATCGGTAGAATCTGTTACAGGAATCAAGTCAATATCTTTGGGGCTGATTGTACCATATTTTTCTGCCAAAGAATTTTTCACCCAATCCAACATACCTGCCCAAAACTCTGTTCCCATTAAAATAACAGGTATTTTAGCAATTTTTTTTGTTTGAATAAGCGTCAACACTTCAAACAATTCATCCATAGTACCAAAACCACCGGGCAGTACAACAAAGGCCTGAGCGTATTTGACAAACATCACCTTACGGATAAAGAAATAATTGAAGTTAAACACTTTGTCGGCATCGATATAAGGATTATACCCCTGTTCAAACGGCAGGTCAATATTCAGACCAACAGAAACACCTCCGCTTTCTTTAGCCCCTCTGTTAGCAGCCTCCATGATACCCGGGCCACCCCCTGTGATGATACCGTAGCCTTCTCTTACAAGGGCAGCAGCGACATCTACTGCCAGTTTATAATGCGGATTATCCTCCTTGGTACGAGCAGATCCAAAGATAGACACACAAGGGTCTATCTGATTCATTCTTTCATATCCATCCACAAATTCGGCAATAACCTTAAACACCGTCCATGAATTGGAAGCTTTCATCGCCTTCATTTCGTTCCATTCCTTCACTGATTTTCTTCCTGGCTTTTTATTATTACCATTAGTGGAATCTTTCATATTTTTTATAGTTTAATTAAACAATATATTTTCTAACAATAAATGAGAAGGGAAAGATATTAAAAAAGAATTAAAAAAAGATTAAAATTTGTTAAAAGCGACATTTTGAAAGACAAAGACCAAAATCAACCAAGACCAAAAACCCCCTGAAGATGCGGATTCATAAAACGTCTTTCGGGGTCCATTTTTTCTCTGAGTTCTAAAAAATCATTCCATTTTTCATAATTCTGAGAAAGATAATCCGCTTTTCGGGTATGCATTTTACCCCAATGCGGTCTGCCTCCGAAGGAACAGAACATGTTCTCGATCTCTTCGAAATAGGGGTTGTGATCGGATTTTGAGTAAACATGTACCGCAATGTAGGCAGAATCCCTTGCATAGGCAGGACTCAACCAAATATCATCCCCTTTAACAAATCGACATTCCACGGGAAAAAAGATATAGTATTCATTCTCTTCGATCATAGACTTCAGTTTACAGATACACTCTTCAAAATGTTCCAGGGGAATGTTGTATTCCATTTCCTTGAAGCGGACATTCCTTACAGTAGCGTAGATCTGATGGCTGTAGTTTATTTTGGTTTCTTTGGTGAAGTTATTGGCCATAAACCTATTGACCTTTTTAAAGGTAGAAGGAAAAGCAGAAGCGATATTACAAATAGTTTGCATGGCAAAATTTTCGATGACCACATCATTGACATAACCCAGCACCTTATTGTATTTTACAGCTTTATCAGTTTTATTCGACTTTTTGAGTTGTACAGTATCTGCATAAGGGAAGTAATAGAATTCAAAATTTCTGTTATTGCTGTTGTAATTCTTCAGTTCAGAGAGGGTTTCAGTAAAATCGGCAGCGGAGGAAATATATTCTAATTTGTAGGCCTTATCCACCTTGAAGGTAATCTGAGTTATTATTCCCAGCGCACCGAGGGCGACCCTCCCTGCTTCAAATATCTGAGAATTTTCATTTTTTGAACAAGTCAGAATTTCACCCTCCGCCGTAATAATAGTAAAGTCAACAATTTCGGTACTGACGTTTCCAAAACCAATACCCGTACCATGCGTTCCAGTAGCAGTGGCACCTGCAACCGATTGTACATCAATATCCCCCAGGTTTATCATGGCAAGGTCGTGTTTGAAGAGGGCTTCATTGGCATTTTTAATAGAAGTCCCCGCTTTGACGGTAGCGGTCATCTTATCCTTATCTACACTAACCAATCCATTAAAAGCCCTTAGAGAGACAATAAAAGAATTGGTTTCCATCAGTCTGGAAAAGGAATGCCCATTTCCAGCCACTCTTATTTTCTTATCTTCTTTTTTAGCTTTGAGGACGATTTCCACAATTTGTTGTTCGGTATGCGGGTAAAAGATATGATCCGCAAGGCATTCTACATTTCCGGTCCAGTTTGACCATTTCTGACCTTTTGTGGCCATATTTTTGATAAGTGCATCAATCATAAAACAACAATTTTACCAATTAGAAAGGCTAAAAAAAAACAATCGCCAATTATACTGCAAAAATCAGGAACAGACAAGAAACAGGCAGGATAAAAACTGCTTTTACAAATTTTAGGTTAATATCAGATTAAAGAGCAGACAGAAGCATTGGTGGAGAATCATTCGAGAACAAAATCCGGCCAACGCCGCATATATTCAATAAATTTACCACTAAGGCCTTCCTTCGTTAAATAATCAATGGAAACGGGGAGATCTACCGATTGGAAGTCCGGATTCATTTGAACCTTCAATGGGAAGTCATGATGTAAAATTGCCCCCTTGCCAATACAGACAAAATCGACTCCGGCCTGCATGATTTCATTTGCCCCGGCCCCTGAATGTATTCCTCCTGCAACTGTTAAGGGGACCTTTCCTAAATCGAGACTGGTAAAATGTTGCAAGAGGCTAGAGTGCTGATGTACTTTTTCTTCCGGCATTTTGAAAGAGTCCCAGAGCGAGATATCCAGAAAATCGACAGAAGTATCTTTCGCCAGGCTCAAACATAATGTTTTTATTTCTGTCAGGAGCATACCAAAGCGTTCAGGCGACAATCTTAGGCCAATTATAAAAGATGGGCCACAAGCCATTCTGATGCCATCTATAATTTCAACAATTATCCTGGCCCTGTTTTGCAGGGAACCACCATATTTATCTATTCTGACATTATATTTGGGGCTTAAGAACTGAGCAAGGATATAACCATGCGCACCGTGAACTTCCACACCATCATACCCGCATTTTTTTGCTCTGAGGGCGGCGGCGATAAAATGATCTCTCAGTTCCCTAACTTCTGTTTCAGACAAAGCCCGGGATCCTGATTCTTCATGGTCTGACGGAGCGACCGGTGCACTGTTTATGAGATTTTTGGGCGACCGGATTCCTGCATGATGCAATTGAACCAAAGCGAGACTTCCTTCCGATTTTATGGCATCAGCCAACCTGCTATGACCGGGAATTTGTTTATCGCTGAAAATCCCCAATTGCCCTGGAAAGCCTTTACCATTGGCCATAACATGAGCTGCGCAGGTCATTGTCATTCCAAAGCCCCCTTTGGCACGCATAGTCAGCCACCTGAATTCTTCGTCAGACAGGGTTCCGTCCTCATGACTTTGGGTATTGGTCATAGGGGCCAGTTTAAAGCGATTTTTCATCAATGCACCACAAGGAAAAGTAATCGGATCGAAAAGAGTATTCATAAGAGATAGAAATTTAAAACCAAAGTAAAAAAATTATTCCTCCTTTTAAAAATAAAGTATTAAAAGAATAAAAAAATCATTTTTATATGACAATCGAATCATCCAATCCATCCAAATCATTTAATCCTTTTTCACCGAAACATCTGCGTCAGCGATGTGCAGTAGTGCTACGCAGTAGCAGACCGTATCAGCTATTTTTTCATAGCTGCTGCGGGCCGAGCGTGAGCGAGCTGCGAAACGTAGCGCCCGGACGCCCATGAGGAAAGGGTCCAAGTCACCGCTGTGCTAAAGGCTTGAACCAACAGAGGATTTTTGATTATTAGATATTAGACTTATTTAGATAATAAAAAATAAGCTCCGGTCACTGCTGCGCGAAAGACATCAGGGTGTCAGTAATTATGAATTAGGAATTAGGAGGTATGTCAGTAAAAATTTGCAAAGCAAATTTACTTTCTACTTTCTACTTTCTACTTTCTAGTAAAAAAGCTTATAAAAAGCATTTGCCATCCCCTCTGTAGGTAGGTATTTTTTCGACAACTTCACCATTTTGGAGGAGGAGTAAATGGTTGAATCTTTCACAGAGTTCCCCTGCCTTGCTATGTCTCAAAAAAACAGGGTCCCCTATCTTCAGGTTTTCCTCTCCTTTGTAGATCAGAGGAGTTTGAACCTCTCCGGCCATTTCATTGACATAAAAGCTACAACCTTCCGGCAGATAGGGCGTAGGCAATTTGTCGGCCCCCAAAGCCCCTGAAGCCACATAGCCACCTCCGAGGCAAGTATAAACATTTTTTTGGGGTTGTCTGACAATTTCGATAGCGTAACCAGCAGCCGGGTGGTGTTTAAATTTGCCATAATTATCAAATAAGGTCGGCGTATAAAATCCAGAGCCCACAGCAATTTCAGTGACATGTTCTTCCTCTCTTGTAATTTCAATACTACCGGTCCCTCCCCCATTGACAAAATCGAGTGAACCGACAGAATCGACAACAAGTTGAACGACTTTTTTTCTACGGGCCGAGATTTCCATGATTGAACTGGATTGCAGTAATTTAATGACTGAATTTTTTATTTTCTGTCCCTTAAAGTTATTGCCCAGTCCAGCAATCTGAGCTTCATACCCCATAACACCTTTAAGCGAAACAAAAGGAAAGTCAGCAAGTCTGTCCAGATATTCTTTGGCGGAAGCCACAGAATTTACAGAAGAACGATACACACCAAAATACAAGCCGGGAAATTTCGAAGACATATCGAGATCCAGGCAGACAGGGATTATTACCTTACGTTGTTTTCCGATATCATTGATTCTTTGAAGATGTTCAACCTTGTCGGTCATCAGGTAAATCTTTTTACCTTTTTTGATATGTTCCGCTACCATCATGATATGTTCGGGATGACAGGTCGGATACGCAACGAGCAGATCATCAAAACCTAAAGAAGCGAGCCAGGCAGCTTCCGGAGCAGTAAAGCACATTATTCCCTGATATTGCGGATCGTACTCAAGAATTCTTTTCATCAGGGAGACCGATCGGAGTGATTTGGAAGCGATTCGTATTTTTTTATCTTTTGCACGGGAGAGGATATCTTTGACATTGCGATCGAATAGATCGAGATCTACGAAGGCAAAAGGCTTGGGTTGGCCTTGAAAAGCATTTTTATAAAAAGAGTAAGTAGGTAGCATGATAATATTAAAAGACAAAAAATAAAAAACAATAAAAACAAGAGGAGAAAGAAATCATTCTTCCTCATCCGGACCTTTAATCAATTTTTTTTCAGCCTCTTCAAGCTGAGCAAGTATACCTAGGTCATCCATCCCCGTCCAGATATCCTTCATTTTAAACAAAGAAGGTTTCTGGGAGAATTTTTTTCTGTCCTCCGGGGCTTTAAGTAATTCTTCAGCCATCTCTTTAAATTTCATCTGATAGGCAGCGAGGGTCCATTTTCCAAAAAGCGTATGCCCCCCTTCATAAAGTTGCAGACGGTATTCTTCGTAGGTAGTAATATACCCTGCATAAGAATTGGCATAAGGAGAAATAATCACTTCTGACACCCCCCTTTCTTCGAGCACATTGGCCACTGTTTTCCGTAGCCTTGCCGCAGCGACAGTAGTAATTTCTGCCGGGATACCAACAATAGCAATCTCCCCTACAATAAAGAGTTGCAAAGGGAGTCTTTTAGGAACCCATGGTGTTTTTTTTCCATAACCCACTTTATTGGCAAATTTAATAAACTTGACAGAGGGATCAAAAAAGCCCGGAACAACCAATTTTTCGGGATGAGCCGCCCCGGCAGTAACCCCTGTTTCATGATTTATAATTATCGCTTTAGGATGATGGGCATTATAATAATCCATGACCTTTCTTTGTCTTTCGGGGTCTTTGCTTAACCTGGCTGAAAGCACTTCGACCGAACGAATAGTGCCGAGCACCATACGCACAGCATTTCCAACAATTTTGGCAGCCCCCTGCCCATCCGTAGTACCTTCCAAAAAGGACATCCCCCAGGCTGGCTGCGAAGTAGTTTCGTGTTTCAGTCCGCCGGTATAAAACTCATCTATTGCAACATCAGACATATCCGTATACATCATCATATAATCAATGCCCCCTTGAATTTTTTTACCAATTTTGGCAGCAGAATGGTAAATGTCCCTGGCTTTTTCGAATTGAAGCTTGCCATTATAGTCTGCCGATTCGTAATCATCTTCAAATTTACCCCTGAACTCCCTGTTTTTTCTGTCCCATATAAAGTTGGGGCTGATATCCCCTGTAGCATCCTGGGCAAAGGAAGTAACAATATCGTCTTTGGAATTATTTTTATTCTGGAGATATTTTTCAAAATAATCTGCAGCATATCCTTTATTGTCGTAGCAAACTTTTTTGTATCTGTTGGACACAGAAGTCGTGTGAACACCGAACCAATTGATAGACCCTATGGGATTGTTGTTCTCATCATCAAACCGGAGCAGCTTCATCGTTCTGTCAGCGGCAAGGTGGCGTTTTTTGAGAGGGACCCTGACCCCTATTTCAGGATTTTTGTTATAAGCTTTGACCGATCGGTTAAAGCAAATTTCTGCATCCTTGTCGAAGGCTCCTTTATGGTGTGTAATTTTACCTGGTTTAAGATTTTTATCGGCCGAAACGATTGCCTCAATAATAGCATCGGAATACCTGAGGTAGACTTCTTCCTGAAAGCCGGGCATCGTAAAGTTATATGCAAGATGTTGCGTGTACCCTCCTGCAGCAGAATGAGTATGTTGAGCCGTAATCATAACATTGGCATTGGAATATCCCAAAGCGGGATAATTAATCTCAAGTTGTTGAATAACCCTTGCTTTTAAGTAAGTAGTGGAAAAGCAAAAATCTGCATTAATAAAAACAATTTTAGCTCCTTCCGATTCTATGACAAAGGCCCTTGCAAACTGAGGAGTCTCCACTCCTTCTATTTTATGGAAGTGCATTCCATAACCGAGCATTCCGTTCCCTTCTTTAAAAAAGGTCATTTCGACCTTTGACACCCCTATTTTATACATTTGATAATGATTCGAAAATATTAATAAAAAAAAAATTACTGGATAGATTCCCGAATAGGAACACTACAAAAACCGTGACAAAGATTGAATAAATATTTAATTAAATAAATTATTTTCAAAAAAAAACATAAACTATATTATCATATTAAAAATATTTGCTTTTTCAATAAAAAAAATATAAATTTATGGATTAGTTAAAAATTATCCCATTACTTATTATTCACTCTCTTAAAACAAAAAAATAATGACTTTTAAATTAGAGGATTTACAAGAAACTCTTGACAAAAAAGATTATGAAGAATTGAAAAAAAATTCTGAAATTTTTGTTGAGGAAAATCCAAAGAATTCCAAAGGCTATGTTTATCTGGGGAAAGCAAGTCTTAAACTTTTTGATACTGAAAGAGCACGACATTCTTTTTACAAGGCGCAGGATTTTGACCCGAATGATCTTGAACCGACCTATTATCTGGCACAGATAGCTATAGCAGAAAAGGATTTGGCTATGGCAAAAGCTTTATACCGTTCAATTTTGAGGTCAGATGCAGATAATGCCATGGCACTTGAAGGAATCGGTGATATATACTTTATGGAGGAAAATTATTCTTCCGCTATAGAGTCCTTTAAAAACCTGTTAGGGAAAGGTATAAAATCTAATGGTGCCATTTTAAAGACGGCACAAGCCTATCTGATACTTAAAGAAATTGAAGAGGGGCTCAAATTTCTGGAAGAGAATGAGCCTGAGACCTTTGATGAAGGGATCACCCTTACCAAAAGAAGTATTTTAATGACTTTGAAAAAGGACGAAGAAGCGAGAAAGGTTACAGAAGCCTTGCACAAAAATGTTCCTGGCAAGATCTTATACATTCTTGAATCTGCCGCTTTTTACGAAAATGACGAAGAGTATAAAAAAGCAGAAGCTTTATGTACAAAGGCTTTAGAACTTGATATCCCCGAAGACGAAAAATATGATGCCTATTTCCGCAGGGCAAACAATCGTCTCAAGCTGGAAGATGACAAAGGTGCCCTCTCGGATTTTGACGAGTCAATAAAGTTGAATCCCTCATCTTACCTATATAAAAAGAGGGCTGATTTAAGAATGAAGGCAAAAGATTTCAAAGGCGCCTTATCTGACCTTAACAAAGCAATAGAGGAGGATAAAAGTTCCGATAATTATCAGGCGAGGGGACATTTGTATCACAAAGCCAAGAAGTATGATAAAGCAATAGAGGATTTTACAAGGATACTAAAAATGAACAAAGCCGACTCCGAGGGGTATTATGGTCTTGGAATGGCAATGTATGCAAAAGGAGAAAAAGGCAAGGCATTGACTTATCTACAAAAAGCAGAGACTTTTGGCCACCACAAGGCAAAGAAGACTTTATTAAGTAAGTTTCCCGGTCCTACAATTAAACTACAGGAGCGGTCAAAGCAAAAATTCATGCAAGAGTTTGAGCCTGAATTTTCGTCGAATGCGTCTTCAACTATATTAAAAAAAGCCTTCGGAAAACTATGGGTGCCGGATATTGACAAACTCGTATTGTCGATGGCTGATGAAATTGCGAAATATCCGAAGAGTTTAGTTGAAAAAGTACTCAGGTTATCTGCACAGGATATGCTTTTAATAACAGCGGAAGGTATTTTGTTTTTCCAGGCAGATGATGATCCAATTGAAGCTTTTTACAAGATTGAAATGGAATCTCCACATTCGATGACAATCGAGTTGCAACCTGCAAAAGGAGGAGAAAGAAGCCGGATGAAATTATATGAGAGCAATGGTTCTTTAGTAGTTAACTATCCTCTTGAAGACAGCTATGACACAGCACCGAGATACTACAGCCCTGTAGAACAGGACGGTATCACAGAAAACCAAAAAACACGGTTGGAGACTAAGGTTCTCGACGTAAAATATCTTGATTCTATAGAGGAATTCATTAATGGAATTGCTTAAATAATCTTTCACAGATAATTCAAAATACAATATTCTAAGCTACCCGTTAAGAATTTGGTTATTTGATTATCAGAATCATCATTACAGGTAATTCTACCCAATGAATTTACCTTATTAAATTAATTTAAAAACAAAATAAACTAAATAAATATGGCAGCCGGAATAGAAAGAATTCAGGAAATGTTCACAAAAGCACAGAATATAATTGAAAATGGCAAAACAATAAGAAGTGAAGTTGAGTCAGGCATTCAAGATGTCCAAACTGTATATGATACTGCAATGGCTACGGCTCAAAATATTGATCAGGGGATAGACACTTTTAAAGCCACCTGTGAAAACCCTGATGCAGCAAAGCTTGTTGAAATGTTTGAGAAGGCAAAAGAGATAAAGGGAAATGTATCTGATATCAGAACTCAAATAAATGACATTTATACCAAAGGCAAAGACATCATCGACAAATTAGAAGAAATGTATGATGACGGAACAGATATCATTAAAGAATTACAAAACTGGCGACAGATCAAAAAAGAGATTGAAAAACAACTCGATGATACCAAACTCAAGATTCTTACTGCCTTAAAATCCTGTCAGAATCTGGCAAAAAGTATACCCGACAGTGAAGATTGGAAAGAAATGGCCAGCGCAATATCTACTGTTAAAGGTATAGATATGATGAGTTCTGCAGGCTATGCCAAAATAAAAGAGGCCATTACAAATGCGGTTAAACCTGATACCTTACCCAATTGGTTCAGCAGTTCTGAACATGCAAATGTTGATGCATTCAAAGAAGACTTCCATAACGAAATAGAAAAAAGACTTGAAAAATTGCTGGAAGGAGCACAGGAATATGTTCTTCAATCCGAGGCGTGGAAAAAAATAGAGCAAATACAGACTACCATTAATACCGTAATGGAAACCCTTGCAGATTTAAAACTTACAGGAAGCAGGAGTAAATCCAAAGGCCTTGATCTTGAAACCTATGTAACAAAATGGATGTCTATTATTGATGATTTTGCCAAAGAAAAACTAGGTGAGATCTTTGAAAGCGCCGATCAGCTTATATCAGCAATGGGTCCTGGAGTTAAAATAGCAGAAACGCTATTCAAATCTTTCAGAATTGCCAAAGAATTTGAGAAAGCACTACAGGATGTACCTGATTCACTGGATCCTTTTATCGCCAAGCACGGTGGAGGGACACATGTTTTCTACGACAACAAGCGGGTTAATCTATTCAAATTTGAAGTAAAAGTTCCTATTGCCTCAATTGGATGGATTTCTGCCACCTTCAGTGCGGGGATCGAATCGCATCTGATAGTCAATCTATCGGTGACCGGGCAGCTTTACAACTTTATGAAAGATAGTGAAACTAAGATTGCCGATGGTTCAGTAAACGGAGGAATCACCCTACATCTTAGCGGACATATTGGACTCGGAGTTGATTTATTAGGAATTGTTCAGGGAGATATCATCGCCCGTCTACGCTCGACCTTAGGGATAGAACAAGCAAAAGGAACCTTTAGCCTGACAAAAACCACAAGTGATCCTCTAAAAGGTGGATTAGCCGTTGGAGGAAATGCTACGGCCAAATTTCAGCTTAACGGTGAGCTGGTTCTCAAGATTCAGGTTTCTACCTTTGTGGGCCTTATAATCAAAGCTGTTGCATCATTAGCCGGGCGGCCTGCACCCAAGCTAAATGCTGAAACTATAATTGGTTCAATGGTGATCTATGAAGCAAGTAAGAATTTGGAATTCAACACAACGCTACATTATGACAACAGTATTTTGCCTGACTTTAACGAGATCAATCAGAAAATACGTGAGATTGGAAACATTTCAGAAATTGCGAGAACCAAGATCCTCGAAAAAATAGAAGGGATATTCGGCACTAAAAATCAGCTGAAAGAATCCGCTCAGGGAGCACCTATTACGGATGAAGAAATGGCAGATCTCAAAGCGTCATTGCAATTTTCTCAGGAAGCGGCAACAAATTAAAACCCTTGTCCTGTTAAACTATTAAATTAAAAATTAAAAACTAAATATATAATGAAAGCAAAATTAAA
>CAJQOX010000055.1 GCA_905480075.1 uncultured Aureispira sp.
AGTTGTATTGGCTTCCTCTGGTGGAGAAACCAAAGGATTCTTCAGGAACAGGAACGGGAAGAAGAAATCAGAAGCCTGCTTGAACCTTACGATATGGTTATCTCAAATGCAGTGTTTAATGAAAAAGTAGAGTCTTAATACAGTTCTACCGCTGACTACGTAACCATTTCCAATATTTTTTTGCATTTCTTATATGTGCATTGTGGGTCTTTGCAAATGCATGGGTATTTGCCTGTCCTTCTTCCCGTGGCCGGGCACAAAAAAACATGTAGTTGTGTTCTTCGTAATTCAATACAGCATCAATAGAATTAATCGATGACATATATATAGGCCCCGGAGGTAAACCGGCATACTTGTAGGTGTTGTAAGGAGAGTCTGTC
Source organism: uncultured Aureispira sp. (assembly GCA_905480075.1). Classification (GTDB taxonomy): domain Bacteria; phylum Bacteroidota; class Bacteroidia; order Chitinophagales; family Saprospiraceae; genus Aureispira. Next base: position 381 of record CAJQOX010000055.1, read on the forward strand.
TCAAGATGACGATTTAATACCCTTCTGATTGAAAAATCCCCTACGGCATATACTACGGTAGGGTCTGCCTCTAGCTTCCACCCCTTCTTTTTTAAACGATTAAGATATACACCCGCAATTTTGGGCCGTTCAGGTTTGTACTGACTCTCACATTCTACAATAGAGGCCAGGGTGTATACTTCTGAAGGGCTAAGTTCAAGTTCCTTCGCCTTTTCTAATCGATCAGCAGTCCAGAATTTGTTGTGCTCCTTTATCATTCTTTTCCAGAAATCTTCTACACTGCAATTCCAAAAAACTTCGTAGGTGTTCGGTATAAATAAAGATAAAACGGTCTCCGAAGTATAACCAAATTGCTCCAGAAACCGGCTGTCTTCCATTAGCTGCATCAGTTCTGATGAATCCGCTGATATCTTGCTGCCAACATAAGCTGCCAATTGTTCTTTTTTTCTGAAATTATGAAATGTCAGTTTTATTGATAACTGAACTCCACGTAATGTCTGAATCAAACCCCTGTTGGTCTTTATTTTTTTTGGAATTTTGTACTTTCCTGACTTCAGAACATAACTCATCAGCCAGTTACAAGTAAATAAAAAACTACTCCCATCGGTTACTATCTTTTCATCTTCCAGAATCTCTGATAATTTTTTATTCGTACATCCTTCAGGTATTATTAAAATTCTATCTTCTGAAAGCTGAATATTATTGCCGAAAACTACATTGTACATATAAAAGACTGTCCCGCCTCCAACAATTAATATTATCAATGTTAATCCGGCTATTATTTTTATCCAATTTCGGGTTTTTTTGTCTTCTTTTGGTACACTCATCTTGTATTGAAATAATTGATGTCCTTTGCTCTGAATCTTTAATGTTAATATTGTTCCTGATCATTAGGGAAATCACCTGACCTTACATCATTGATATAACGTATTGTAGCAGTCTTCATTTCGTCGAATAACTCTAAGTATCTTCTCAGGAATCTGGGTTGAAAATCTTTGGTAATTCCCAGCATGTCATGGGTTACCAATACCTGACCGTCAACATCAGGCCCTGCGCCTATCCCAATTACAGGTATCTTAACTGATTCAGCAGCTTTTTTTGCCAGTGATGCAGGTATTTTTTCCAAAATTATTGCAAAGCAGCCCAGTTCTTCAAGTAATTTTACGTCTTCAAGTAATTTATTTGCCTCTTCTTCTTCTTTCGCCCTGACTGTATAGGTGCCAAATTTATATATTGATTGTGGCGTCAACCCCAAATGTCCCATTACAGGAACTCCGGCACTTAAAATTCTTGTTATTGATTCACTTACCTCTGAACCGCCTTCAAGTTTTACAGCATGTGCTCCCGATTCTTTCATTATCCGTATTGTTGATGCCAATGCTAACTTAGAATTCCCCTGATAGGAACCAAAAGGCAAATCTACTACAACAAATGCACGGTCTACTGCACGGACTACCGATTGTGCATGATAAATCATATGGTCCAATGTGATAGGTAGGGTCGTCTCATGACCGGCCATTACATTCGATGCCGAATCACCTACAAGTAAAATATCTATCCCGGAGGCATCTAATATTCTTGCCATCGAAAAATCGTAGGCTGTCAACATTGATATTTTTTGCTGACGTTGCTTCATAGCAATCAATACGTGTGTAGTGACCCTTTTTATTGGTTTATGTATTGACATGATTTGTAGTTTTTGCCCTGATTGTTTTACAATTTAAGGTCTTGTTTATGGAATGTTTTTTAGATTATTATCAGATTTTGACTGTAAAGATGATAATTAATTATCTACTCTGCAAATATTACTCTTTTATTGCACAAACATTACCTTTTCTTCAAAGTAATTCCTTAGTTTTGTCCTTGTTTATAAAGTTCCCTGATTTTTTTATGCTTTCAGTCTGTTAATTTATTGAAAATGAAAAATTTTATTTTGTTTGTCTTCTTGTTTTGTTCTGTTGTATTTACGCATTCAGGATGTTCCAATGAAGTTGATGTAATTGGTGTGTGGAAAGATATTCCAGTTGTTTATGCTATATTATCTAACGATGACAGCATTAATTATATTCGCATTGAAAGGGCTTACCTTCCCCCAAATCAATCGGCATATGACGTTGCTAAAATTGCTGATTCTCTTTATTTTGATACTTCTGAAGTTAAAGTTTCTCTTTTTAAAGTCGTTAATACTGATACAGTTCCCTGGCCCGTTCCACTCGAATTTGTTAATCTTTCCGATGAAGGTATTACCCGGGATTCAGGTATTTTTGCCGATGATCCTGCTTATGCCTACAAAATGACAGGATATACTGATGAAAGAGAGATTATTCTTAAAATTGAAAACTTTAAAACGGGCAACGTTTTTTATGCCCCAACAGAATCTGTCCGTTCTACTAGTGATGATAACCTCATTCTTTCTCCTGCTTATTATCTTAATCCAACCTTTAAGCCTGTTAAATGGAGAGAAGATGACTCCAATGGTGATGAAGTCTATACTTTTTTAAGTGTCAAACTTCTCGGGAATGGCTTTGCCTCAATCTATGATTATAAATTCAGGTTTCATTATGATGAATTTCAGGTTGATAATGCAGGGGTTAAAATCCCCGGCACTACTGTCTCAAAATCTGTCGAGTGGAAGGCCGCAAGTGATTATATTCCATTTTCTCCTTCTCAGACTCAAGTGAATATCTATGGCGAAGCTTTTTATCAGTTTCTGGCTGAAGCTTTATCTGATGTTACCGGTACTTCTATCAGAAGATGTGTCGGTGAACTCGAAGTCTATGTGGATGGTGCTTCCGAAAGCTTAAGAGATTATATCGTCGCCAGGCAAGCTAATGAAGGTTTTGTCGGTGGTTTGTATCCCGCGGACCCTTACTCTAATGTTGATGGTGGCTATGGTGTCTTCGCAACCTCTGACAGAATTGAACGTAAAGACAGGGCTACCGATCCCAGATTGATGTTAATGTCTGACAAAAGTATTGACTTTATAAAAAGTGGTGACCTGACAAAAAATCTTGGATTCAATCACGCCGATCCCTGCAATTAATATTTCTTGTCTTCTTGTCTCTGAAATCCGGAATTTCTTAATGAAATTCCGGATTTTTTTTGCAGAACTTTATTTTTTTTCTTTTCTGTTTTCATTCTTTTTATGGTTTCTGTTGACATTTTGACAGATTGTCACAAGCCTGTCAGTCAATTTATATTGCCTTTTTATGTTTTTATGTCATTTTTTCATTTTTTTTAAAATGGTATGTCGATTGCTTATGTTTTGATGTCAATCTTTTTTTTTTGACTTTATTTGAAATTAATTAAAAACTTAATATAAAAAATTATGAGTAAAATTATTGGTATAGACTTGGGTACTACAAACTCTTGTGTTGCAGTTATGGAAGGGAACGAACCCGTGGTAATTACCAACAATGAAGGTAAACGTACTACTCCTTCTATCATTGGTTTCCTTGATAACGGTGAACGTAAAATTGGTGACCCTGCCAAACGTCAGGCAATAACTAATCCTGAAAATACGATAATGTCTATCAAAAGATTTATGGGAGTAAGATTCAGCGAAATTTCTGATGAAGCTTCTCTTATGCCTTTTGATGTCATCAAAGGCAACAATGACACAGTTCGTGTTAAAATCAATGACAGAGAATATACTCCTCAGGAAATTTCTGCTATGGTGTTGCAGAAAATGAAAAAAATCGCCGAAGATTACCTCGGACAGGAGGTTACTGAAGCTGTTGTTACTGTTCCTGCTTACTTTAATGACTCGCAACGTCAGGCTACTAAAGAAGCTGGTGAAATTGCCGGACTTAAAGTTCGAAGAATAATTAATGAACCGACGGCAGCGGCACTCGCTTATGGTATGGACAAAGGCGATAAAGATATGAAAATTGTCGTTTATGATCTCGGTGGTGGTACCTTCGATGTTTCTGTACTCGAATTGGGTGGAGGGGTATTCGAAGTGAAATCTACTAACGGTGATACACACCTCGGTGGAGATGACTTCGACAGGGTTATTATGAACTGGTTGATGGAAGAGTTCAAAAATCAGGAAGGCGAAGATCTTTCTGCTAATGCTGAAGCCCTGCAACGTCTTAAAGATGCTGCTGAAAAAGCTAAAATTGAATTGTCTTCTTCTAATAGTACAGATATCAATCTGCCTTATATCTCATTCGGCCCTTCAGGTGCAAAACACCTCGTAAGATCTCTTACACGGTCCAAATTTGAACAACTGGCTCACGATTTAATTCAACGTACCGTCGAACCTTGTAAACAAGCACTCGAAGATGCAGGTCTTTCTTTAAGCGAAATCGATGAAGTAATTATGGTCGGTGGTTCTACTCGTATTCCTGCTATTCAGGAAGCTGTAGAAAAATTCTTCAACAAAAAACCTAACAGATCAGTAAACCCGGATGAAGTGGTCGCACTCGGTGCTGCTATTCAGGGGGGCGTCCTTAGTGGTGATGTCAAAGATGTTCTTCTATTGGATGTAACACCTCTTTCTCTTGGTATTGAAACGATGGGCGGCGTCTTTACTAAGGTTATTGAAGCTAATACTACTATTCCTTCCAGTAAATCTCAGGTGTTTTCAACAGCGCAGGATAATCAACCCTCAGTTGAAATTAATGTGCTGCAAGGGGAAAGACCTATGGCAAGAGACAATCGTTCTATTGGTAAATTCAACCTTGATGGTATTCCTCCTATGCGTAGGGGAGAAGCTCAAATTGAAGTAACCTTCGATATCGATGCTAATGGTATCCTTAAAGTGTCTGCAAAAGAAAAGAAAACCGGTAAAGAACAATCTATTCGTATCGAAGCTTCAACAGGTTTGTCTGATGACGAAATCCAACGTATGAAAAATGAAGCCGAAGCTAATGCAGAAGCTGATAATAAAGCCAAGGAAAATGTCGATAAAATCAATGAAGCAGATTCTGTAATCTTTCAGACTGAAAAACAACTGGAAGAATACGCTGATAAAATTCCGGCAGAGGCTAAAGCAGAGATCGAAGCTGCAGTTCTGAAACTCAAAGAAGCACATCAACGTCAGGATGTTGATGCTATTGAGAGAGAACTTAAAGCTGTAAATGAAGCGTGGGCAGCTGCGACTCAAAATATGGATCCTAATGCTCAGGCTCAGAATAATGCTCAAGATGACCCGAACAGCAATGGTCAAAGTGAGGAAAATGAAGATGTCACTGATGTAGAATTTGAAGAGGTAGATAAAGAATCTTAATATCTCCTTTTTTATTCTTTTTCCTATAGCAGGGTTGCTTTGCAATTCTGCTATAGTTTTTTTTATCTATTTTGTTCTTTTTTTATAATATTATACTGCCTTTCCCAAAATAAATATTATCTTTGCCAACGCTTTGTGAATAAAATAGAAAACCAGCAATTTAAATTTATATTATAATGAGTAATTTAATCAACTTCGTAGAACAACAAACTGCTCGCGATATCAGTGAACTTGACTTTTTTAAATCAGGTGATACCGTAGCGGTAAGCTATAGAATTATTGAAGGTTCTAAAGAACGTATTCAGATTTTTAGAGGAGATGTGATTCAGATTAAAGGTTCAGGAACTTCCAAAACCTTTACTGTCCGTAAAATATCTCACGGAGTGGGTGTGGAACGTATTTTTCCCCTCAATTCTCCGGCTATTGCTTCCGTTAAAAATCTGAAAAAAGGTAACGTGCGCCGTGCGCGCCTTTATTACCTTCGTGAATTGACAGGTAAGTCTGCTCGTATCAGAGAAAAACAGTTTTCTAAAAAATTAGATGCTAACCTTAAAGGGAAAACCCGTAGAATGAACTGGGTTTGGCAAGATAAGATTGTAAAATAATTTTTACTTTTTCTTTCTTCTAAAAGCTGCATAAAATATTTTTATGCAGCTTTTTCTGTTTTTCTTTATGAAACGGCTAGTGTTCCCTTTTCATCAAATCTTTTAAAAGTCCCTCTAATGATGACTTTTTTGATGAGGGGATTTTTAAATGAAATAGATTTTTTAATGCCTTTTCACTGTATTCTCCTATTGCTTTTTTTAACTCGCCGGGTATCCCTGTAGCAGTGAATATTTCTTTTACTCTTTTTATCTTTTGTTCCTCTTCCGATTTATCTACCGTTTCTGAAAGTAGTCCGCGCAATTCCTCTTTCTGCAGTGAATCTCCAAGTTCCAGGGCCTTTATTACCAGATAGGTTTTCTTGTTTTGTAATATATCGCCTCCTATTCGCTTGCCTACTTTTGCCTGTTTTCCATAGGTGTCTAAATAATCGTCCTGAAGCTGAAAGGCTATACCCATGTTTCTGCCAAACTCTCCGACCAATTCTGATTCCTCATTGCCGGCACCCCCACATATTGCCCCCATCTTCATTGCCCCGTAAAGTAAGATTGAAGTTTTTAACTCTATCATCCTTATGTATTCCTGTATACTCACTACATCTGCTGTCTCAAAATTCATGTCCATTTGCTGTCCTTCACAGACACCTGTAGCTACTTCGTTGAATATATCTAAGATGTTTGGCAGTATTTGCGAAGGTGTTTTACTTATGTATTTATAGGCATATACCAACATGACATCTCCGGATAAAATGGCTGTATTAGTATCATACTTTTTATGTACTGTTGCCTTTCCGCGACGTAAGGATGACTCGTCCATTATGTCGTCATGTAATAATGAGAAATTGTGGAAAATTTCAATCCCATAGGCAATAGGAAGGGCAGGTGTAATGTCTTCCGAAAAAAGCTGACAGGCCATCAGTGTCAATAGAGGCCGTATGCGTTTGCCGCCAAGAGAAAGGATGTAGTCCAGTGGTTCGTATAATTCTATCGGATAATTTCCGGAAAAATTGTTTTCCGTAAGATAGTTGTCAAAGGTGTTCCGAAGGTCCATTTTTGATAATATTTCTTAATTAATTAGTTTGTTTGATCTGTTTGAGTTAATGCCGCAGTCATTTGAAATGTTTTTTGGTCTCTTCAGTAAGATAGTTATAGATGAAAGGATTTCCGGCAATAATCTCTTTTCCGTAAATATAATCTTGACCACCGGAAAAATCTCCGACATTACCCCCGGCATGTTCAACAATAAATGATCCTCCGGCTACATCCCAGGGGGATAAACTGTATTCAAAATACCCGTCAAATCTCCCGCAGGCTACATAGGCCAGGTCCAGTGCCGCAGAACCTATCCTGCGCAATCCTCTTGTCTTAAGCATCAGTGGTTTTATCATTTTTAAATAATTGTCAATATAGTCGAAATCATAGTACGGAAATCCAGTCGCTAACAAGGAATCTTCAATTTTATTTGTTTTGCTTACGCTGATCAGTTTCTTATTCATATAGGAACAGCCTCCCCCATAACTATAAAAAGTTTCACCCTGCATAACAGAATGTACTATGCCCAAAACGGTTTTTCCCTCATGTTGTAATGCCACAGATATTGCAAAAAAGGGTAAATGATGCAAAAAGTTAGTGGTGCCGTCCAAAGGGTCTATGATCCATTGCCAGGCTTTCTCCTCGTGTTTTACAGTCTCTTCTTCTGCCAGAAATGCTGCCTCTGATACCAATTCCCCCAAAGCCGATATTAACATTCTCTCAGAGGTCTTGTCGACATAACTAACCAGATGATTCCTTTCCTTGAACTCTATCTCATCGGTGTTTACCTTTCCCAATTCATTTTGAAGAAAATCTGAAATTTCCCTTATTTTTTGACAAGCTTGTAGGCAGATGTTTTCAATGTCCATTTTTATAGGATTATTAGAATAAAAAAAAGTCCCTTTTGCAATGATACAAAAGGGACTCTGAAAAATATTAAAATGAAAGGAATATCTCTAAAAGAATATTCAATTCAGGTTTATTTTACTGTGTTGTATTGGAATTCGTCATGCTTGTATATAGCTTCTCCAATTTGATTGTCTTCTTCATTTTGAACCTCTTCGTTTGTTCTTTCTATCGGTGTTATACTTGTGTCTGTTGCACTGTGTGAATTTTCGTCCGCCATTAAAGGAGCGATAACAAGACCAATTAAACATGTTAGTTTAATTAAGATGTTCATAGAGGGTCCTGAAGTGTCTTTGAAAGGGTCACCAACAGTATCACCCGTTACGGCAGCTTTGTGTGCATCTGAACCTTTGTATGTCATTTCACCATTGATCATCACACCAGCTTCAAATGATTTTTTTGCATTATCCCATGCACCACCGGCATTGTTTTGGAAGATAGCCCAAACCACTCCCGAAACAGTAACACCAGCCATGTAACCACCTAAAATTTCAGCTCCTAATTTCCAGTCACCGGTAAGAAGTCCAGACCCCAATCCAATAATAATTGGCATAAAGATAGTTAATGCTCCAGGCAATACCATTTCTTTCAAAGCAGCATTAGTTGAAATTTCAACACACTTTTCATGATCGGGAGTTCCTGTACCTTCCATGATACCAGGAATTTCTTTGAATTGACGACGAACTTCCATTACCATTTCCATAGCCGCTTTACCAACTGATTTCATTGCTAAAGCAGAGAAAACAACAGGAATCATTCCTCCAACAAATAAAGCAGCCAAAACAGGCGCTTTAAAAATATTGATACCATCAATACCTGTGAAAGTAACATAAGCAGCAAACAAAGCCAAGGCTGTCAAGGCAGCAGAAGCAATCGCAAAACCTTTACCTACCGCGGCAGTAGTATTACCTACAGCATCCAGAATATCGGTTCTTTCACGGACTTCTTTTGGTAATTCACTCATCTCAGCAATACCACCAGCATTATCCGCTATAGGGCCAAAGGCGTCAATAGCCAACTGCATTGCAGTAGTAGCCATCATTGCAGATGCAGCAATTGCGATACCATAAAAACCTGCTAAAGCATAAGAACCTGAAATGGCAAGTGCAAAAAGAATAACAGAAGAAAATGTAGACATCATTCCTACAGATAATCCTGTAATAATGTTTGTACCAGCACCAGTTGCAGAGTTTTCTACAATAGACATAACTGGTTTTTTATTCATTGCAGTATAGTATTCTGTAAAAGCAGAGATTAAATATCCAACACTTAAACCAACCAATGTAGCATAAAATACATTCATGCTTGATATATCTCTTGCTGCTTCTCCATAAAATTGCATGCCACTGATTGTATCAGGTAACATCCATTTTACCAACAAGAAAGAAGATATTATAGTTAATAGGATAGAGGTAATATTACCTATATTCAATGCTTTTTGAACTTCAGCTTCTTTTGCCTCGTTGTTTTTTACACTGATTAAGAAGGTTCCAATGATAGAAGCAATGATGCCAACTCCTGCAATCATAATAGGTAACAAGATAGGTCCCATGCCTCCAAAATCATCTGTAAATTGAGTACCGGAAGCAATAGTCATGTCTCTGACAACATAATTACCCAATACCATCGAAGCCAAAACAGTGGCAACATATGAACCAAAAAGGTCAGCACCCATACCGGCAACGTCACCAACGTTGTCACCAACATTATCTGCAATAGTTGCAGGGTTACGTGGGTCATCTTCAGGGATGCCTGCTTCTACTTTTCCTACAAGGTCAGCACCAACATCGGCAGCTTTAGTATAGATTCCTCCACCTACCCGGGCAAACAATGCAATAGATTCTGCACCTAAAGAAAAGCCAGCCAATGATTCTAAAACAACGGTCATCTGATTATAAAAATTACCGCCTTCAGTAATAAACATACTAAGGAATACCATAAAGAACAAACTCAGACCCAGTACTGCTAATCCGGCAACTCCCAAACCCATTACTGTCCCTCCACCAAAAGCAACTTTTAGTGCTTCAGGCAAGCTTGTACGGGCAGCTTGTGTTGTTCTTGTATTGGCATCGGTAGCAATTCTCATTCCGATATTACCGGCAACAGCTGAGAAAATAGCTCCTACTATAAAGGCAGGAACAATTGTCCAGTCTGTAGTTTCTACCATTTGAGAAATTACGAATAAGGCTACAGAAGCAAATATTACAAATATTGCAAGCAGCTTGTATTCAGCATTCAGGAAAGCTAATGCGCCTTCTTTTATGCTTTTTGAAATGCCTACCATTTTTTCATTTCCCGGGTCTTGTTTCTTTACCCATTGCATTTTTATAAACATAAATACCAAACCAACGAGTGATAATGCAATTGGTATAAATAATAAATTATCCATAAATCTTTTGTTAATTAATTAATATTATAAATAGTGGGAATGCCAACATATTCAATTATTTAAGATAAATTTTTGAATTTTATTTTTTGTCAACTATCCTTTTGATTTAATTTAGCTGCAAAGATACACATTTTAAGTGCTTTTGCAACTTTTGACAATTCAAAGTTCTTCATAAAAAACACCTCTTTTGCTGCAGGGTATATTTTTGCGATAACGGAAAGTTGTCTCTTTTTTTTTATTAAACTAAACAAATTGATATACAGCCGTTTATATGTTTAGGGGGCTGTGAGTTGATTTGAGGTACTCTGAGGCTTTATGAAAATAAATTTTCATGTTTTTTTCTTTTATCTCTTCCCGGTGCAGAATAGAGGGGCTTCTTCCGTTGTTCAACCTTTCTTTATCAACTCAAGCAAGTCTTTTGATGATAGTTTTGAACTGACATCAGTCCCCTTTAACAATGAATCTGCCAGGTCGCGCTTACTATCGTGTAATTTAATGATTTTTTCCTCTATTGTGTTCTCTGTTACTAAACGATAAACAGTAACAGGACGGGTTTGACCAATACGGTGCGCTCGGTCAGATGCCTGATCCTCAACGGCAGGATTCCACCAGGGGTCCATATGTATTACGTAATCTGCAGCGGTCAGATTGAGTCCCGTGCCTCCCGCTTTCAGACTGATTAAAAATAATTCTCCTGCTCCGTCCTGAAATGCGTCTATGTTTTTCTGTCTTTTTTTTGCAGGTGTCTGACCATCAAGGTATTGGTAACTAATTCCTTTTTCTTTTATATAGGATTCTATGATTTTTAGATGCCCAACAAATTGACTGAATACCAACGCTTTGTGTCCGTTTTCGAGTAGTTCGTCAACGACTTTTCCGAATAATTCAAGTTTTGCTCCCTTTATTTTTGTTAAAGGGTCCACCAGGCTTGGGTTGCAACAGGCTCGCCTTAATCGCATTAGCTGAGCAAGTACTTTCAGGTGTTTTATGCCTCCTTTTTCTTCATGATTGCTTTCAAGACTGTCTATAGCTTCGCGACGTAATGCTTCATAAAAGGCTTTCTCTTTCTCAGATAATTGTACACTTAATATAACTTCTGTTTTCTCTGGCAGCTCTTTTAATACGTCTTTCTTGTGCCTGCGAAGAATAAATGGACGAATTAATAATTGCAGCTGTTCCTGTGTCTCCTCCTCTCTGTCTTTTTCAATGGGTATTGCAAAACGTGTCCTGAACCATTTCATAGTACCCAATAATCCCGGATTAATAAAACGGAATAAATTCCATAGCTCTCCCAGGTGGTTTTCTATTGGTGTTCCGGTTGTAATAATCTTGAAATCACCCTTTAGTTTCATCGCAGCCTTCGAACGCTTGGCGGTGTTGTTTTTAATAGCCTGAGCCTCGTCAAGAACAATAGTGGTAAATTGCTTTTCTGAAAATAATTCGCTTTCTGATTGCAAAAGGCCGTATGTACAGATGAGTACATGGTTTTTGCCGGCATTATTAATACTTGCTTTTCGGTTACTATCTCCGAAAAGCTCCGCTTTCAGGCTTGGCGAAAACTTCTCTATTTCTTTTACCCAGTTTCTGCAGACTGAAGCAGGAGCTACTACAAGGGTTGCGCCCTGATTGCTTCGTTGTAAGATTAAAGCCAATGCCTGAACGGTTTTTCCAAGGCCCATATCATCTGCCAGACAAGCTCCGACTCCCCAGTCTGCGAGCCTCGATAGCCATTGATACCCTTCTTTTTGATATGACCTGAGGTCGGCCTTAAGGTTTGCAGGAATTTTGTACTCTTTTTTTCCTATTGTCTTTAATTTAAGAATATGGTCCTCCCATTCCTTGTCGATCTTTAAGTCTTTAATCTTATCGGAAAGTCCTTCTAATGCAAATCCGGCCAATGGACTTATTCTTCCTTCTTCATCAGTAAATTTGTCAATGTCATTCAGCTGTTTTCTCAGTTGTGTGCTCAAGGCAAGAAATTGCCCGTCATCCAATTCTATAAACTCTGATTTCTGTTCCTGTAACATGCTTAATAACTGACGCATGTCCAAAACAAGATTTTCATTGATTGTTACATTGCCTGAAATGCCAAACCAATCGTTCTCTTTTTTTATAGATATCTGTAAATTGTCAAAATTAATATGCTGTTTAATTTTTATTTTTTCTCCTCTTGGCCACTCTATTATTATGTGGTCTGATAGCTTTAGGGGTTCCAGGTCTCTGAGTAGCTTCAGGCAGGTAACCGGATCCTCAAATTGCCAGAGTCCTTCATGGGATATGTTCTCTTTCAGTACCTCGCAGCGCTCTATAATGTTTTCAGCCAATTCTCTTTCCTCCATTAAATTGCGGGTCGTCTGGCTTTTTATGCTTTCAACTACGTTTACTACACGGGCCAATCCTTCGCCGGGCCTGAAATAGGGTGGGCAAATCCTGAAGGGCTTAACGAACATTTCTACATGAAAACCATCCCCTACAGGTAGTAAATGAATATGTATTCTGCCGTCTGATTCCAATTGCGGCAGGTCCTCTTCCTGGAAATCAAGATCCGATTGAATAGAAATCAAAGGAGTTAAGCTTTTTAATGCTTTTTCCAGCTTCTCTTTTCCTTTCATTGGGATTTGTAAGCAGTCGCCGCCCAATACCTGAAATAGTTGTACCAGTTTAGCTGTTATCTCTATATATTTATATCTCGTTGGGGTCTCTTTTAAAATACAGTAACCTATCTTGCTGATGTTTATTGATGAGCTAATAGAATAGCCATTTTCATTTTCTGAAATTATTAACTCGGGTTTTCCTGGCTGTAGTTCACAGGCTACTTCTGGTGATTTGTGCAAAAATAACAGAGGATGCCCTATAAGCGCTTTAAAAGCTTTGTCCATTTCATAAAAGCCATGTGAACTGTTGCCCAGCCAACTTAAGTCGTGGCTAATTGTGTTCGCTATCCTGCTGTCGTGAAGGGTCGCTTCCTCTATTTCGCCTTCAGATAATTTTAACAGAGACGCATTTCTGCCCTTAGACCACCGGCCACTTTTGTTGGTTTTTTGTATTTTAGGTTGTATGATTTCTTTCTCGAAATCTATTAGCCATATCAGTCTGTTTCCATGATGGATTTCCTGGTTTTGCTCATGACCATTCAATGTCTCCAGTGCATGTAATGCAACTTCCCATTCTTCCCGTATCGCTATTATGTCAAGTAAAGATGGGGCTTTGTCTATTTGCCCGTGTAGTTCGGAGGCGCTTTTTTTGTAATACTCTGCCTTGTCTGTCGATATCGTTTCCATTAATGCGGCTACATTGTAAGCTACCCAGTAATAGCCGCTTTTTTTTGCTTTATGGTGAAGTGTATGAGCATATTTTTCCCAGTTAGGCGCATAGTTTCCGGTCCAGTATTGTACGTATAAATAGAGTAAGCCATCTATGTTATAGTAAATGTATTCCTGACAAAATAATTCCTCCGAATAAATGTCGTTGTTTCTGAGGGATTCAACTACTGCCCTTAATAATATGAAAACATTTGCTGCACCTGCTGAAAAGATATCCTTGAAATATTTGGATATAGTGGTAAGATGCCGGGTGTTATGTTGTTTTATTAAGGCAAGTATATATATCGCGCCATGATAGCCCCTGAAAAATGATTTCCGGGAGCCTTCTTCTTTTCTGTATTCCTTCAGTGCAGTTTCGTAATTTTCTATCGCTTTTATGTTGTTCCCCTGTGCGAAATTCATCCATCCTCTGAACCTCCAGGAATCTACCGATTGATCACCATTCCAGATCTTTCTTACCGTTTCCCAATCTCCTTTCATTAAAGAGTTCAGGCTTCTGCACTGATTTACAAAATTTCTTGTTTCCGTGTCTCCTCTGTTGCTGAATTTTTCTATGCTTTCCAATGGTAAACTTATGTCTTCCAGTCTGAATAGCATTTTCTTAAGGTTTGCCTGGTAAAATTCAATCTGAAATTCAGGTGCAAGTTGCGGTATATTTTCTTTTCCATACCTGTTTATAAAAAATAAGGTATATATGTCATTCAAGTTGATATTGTAATATTGGACAGCATATTCTTTTGCTTTTGAAAAGGTAGCATAATCACTCGTATATAATGCAAAACATATGTCCCTGAGTATTGTTTCTGATGTTCTGTTGTACAACGAACGGCTGTTGATGCCGGGAAGCAAATCCAGGACTACCCTGTGTAGCTTTTTTATCCGTTTATCCGACAATGCTTTTCTCAGTAGGTAGTCAAATGCATCAGGATATATCTGAAACTTTTGGTCAAGTGACTTTTTTACCAGCCACATAGATTTTAATTTCTCTAATTCTGACGATAAGGTTGCACTTGTGTAGTTTCTGTTCTGACTGTCTTTAATACCCGTCTTGTCGCAGACCTGAAGGATTTTATTCCTTGGGTGTAAACTGTCCATAAGAGCCAGAACTTTCAGCAAATCTTTTTGGTAGTTTGAGATTTTGCTATATTTTTCCTGAGTCTCTTCGTAATTGTTCATCAGATTGTTTTTTCTTTACTGAGATACTTTATATTGATACCCAGTATTATATTATCATAGGTTTGACTAATCCGCAAAAGTACTGCAAAAATGATTGAATTTTGCTTTTGGACTACTCTAAATTATTTTTTTTTTGATATTTTTGATTTGTTCTTGCTTTAAGGGGCTGTCAAGAAATGCTGATTGTTTGAAGAATTGATTTATGTGTCAGTGCCCGACCCGTTTTCAGGTTTAGTGACTTTCCTTAATTATTATATTATCCAGAAGTCGTATGCCGTCAATTCTTACTGTTGTGCAGATGATAACAGTGTCGGATTGTTCTGATGTTGTGATGCTTTGAAGGTTGTCGCCGTCGGCTATTTCAAAATAGTCAACATCCATTCCGTTGGATTTCAGATGTGACAAGGCTTTTTGTTTGACTTCTGTTAATGTCATCGTTTTTGAGTCCTCCCTTGCCTGATATAATGTTTGGGAGATGATGACCGCTTTTTTTCGACCTGCATCACTCAACCTTATGTTTCTTGAACTCATCGCCAGTCCGTCTGCTTCCCGTACTATAGGTATCCGGATTAATTCGGTTTTAGATTTTGTCCTTCTCAGGAATTGTTTGATTATGGCAAATTGCTGATAATCTTTCTGACCCATATATAATCTGTCGGGTTGCACAATCTCCAGTAACCTGTCTACAACTCCGACAACACCGGCAAAATGATTTGGTCTGTGTGCTCCTTCCATTGTTTTGTCAAGCCCTCTCAGGTTTATTTCTTTTTTAACCCTGTTATGAGGATACACTTCTTTTGTCTCAGGCAAGAATAATAGGTCACAACCATATTTTTCCAGCTTTTCTATATCCGATTCAATGGGTTTGGGGTATTTTTCCAGGTCTTCAGGATCCCCGAATTGGGTCGGGTTTACAAAAATAGAAACAACAGTCAAATCATTTTCTTTCAGGGATTGTTTTAAAAGGCTTAAATGCCCCTCGTGTAATGCACCCATTGTAGGTACAAAACCAATCTTCTTTTGCCTTGTTTGTTTTTTATTTAAATGATTTTGAATGCTTTTTACGGTCTTGAATATAAACATTTTTTGTTTTGTTTTTGTTTTGTTTCAAGTCTATATTTGCAAGTGCAAAGATGTTAATATTTATTAATGATACTTGCGGGTTTGTCCTCCCTTCGCAAAGTGCTTTATAGCTCAATTGTTTAATTATCCAGATAAACGGTGCCAATTTATAAGAAAAAACGTTAATTGACACATAATGAATAAGTTTAATTCGGGGAATTCGTAATTTTTTTGTAATTTTGCAATAGAGAAGCATTTGTTTTTTTTTGTTTTTCTCTACTTGCTTTTTTTTATTAAATTATACAACTAATTAATTTTATGGCTGATAAGAAAAGAATATTGATAGTTACTCAGGAAATGAAACCTTATACAATTCTTTCTGAAATTTCTGATCTCGTTTATAAATACGCTCAGTTTGTTCAGGAAAAAGGTATGGAAGTTCGTATTTTGATGCCCAAGTTTGGTACTATTAATGAAAGAAGACATCGTCTTCATGAGGTTGTGCGTTTGTCCGGAATGAACATTAATGTTGATGAGGATGATTATCCATTAATTATCAAAGTTGCTTCTTTGCCAGGAACGAGAATGCAGGTTTACTTTCTCGATAATGAAGAATATTTCAAACGCAAGGATGTCTTTCAGGATGCTGAAGGAAACTTTTTTGAAGACAATCTTGATCGTACACTCTTCTTTTGTAAAGGAGTTGTGGAAACTGTCAAAAAATTTGGCTGGTCACCCGATATAGTACATCTGCACGGATGGATGACTTCTCTGCTTCCGGCGCTCTTGAAAACAAATTATAAAAATGAACCTATCTTCAGAGACTCACAAGTAGTTTATTCTGCTTATCCTGTAGGTGATGTTGAGAAAGCCCTTGAAGGTGAATTTAAAGAAAAAGCTCAGGCTAATGGCTTTGGTGAAGCTATTGATGCTTTTATGACTGATGAAGGGCTGGACCTGAATGCCGGGGCTTCTAAATTTGCTGATGGTACAGTGGTAGGTACTGAAGATGTTGAGCTTCAACACCTCACAGGTCACGTACTTGATTATAATGACGATCTTTCATCTAAGTATATGGAGTTTTTTGAAGAGTTGTTAGCAATTGTTGAGTAATAAAATAAATTTGCTTCCTTTAAATATTGGACATAACCAACTAATTAGTATTTTTGCACCGTTATTGTAGGTGTAATGTACTTCTTCCAATATTCAATTCAAAAATTCTGATAGCATACATGAAATATAAACTAAAATCCCTACTGTACAGCTTTCTTGCAGTAGGGCTCTTTTTTGCAGGAGGGTGTAGTAAATCCAGTCAGCTTGGTCTGTCTCTTGTAGAAGAATCTCAATCTGAAATTCTTACCTCAGATTCCACGTCATTAGTGTTTAATACTATAAAAGCTGAACCAACTGAAACCTTTAACAGAGCGCAGATGGTCTGTGGTAGTTTTTCTGATCTTAATTCCCTCGGGGAATGGGGAGAATCTTCCGCTTCTTTTTATATGAATTTTCGCCTGACTAGCACAGGGGCAACTTTCCCCAATGCTGTTTTTGATTCTTTGGTACTTACTCTTGCTTATGATAATTACGGTCATTATGGAGAACTCCTTACGGATAAACCCACTACGGCTATTCAGTCTTGGGATGTATTAAGACTCAGTGAAGATATTATTGAAAATGAACCCTATAAATCTGATGCTGTTTTTTCAACTTCCGAAGTACTCAAATCAGGTTTTTTATTCTACCCGAATGATACCGCTGTTGTCAACCTCAATGGCACTGACTTAGTACCGCATATTCGTATAAAACTCGATGACCCTGATGCTTTAAATCTTGCTGAAACATTCCTTCACCCTCAGGGCGCTGATACTTCTATCTTCGAATCTAATAGTAACTTTAAGGATTGGTTCAAAGGGGTGCATGTCAGACCAACTCCCGGAGCGAATAATAACACAGCCGTCAGACTCTTGTCAAAAGATCCGATGACCAAGCTCATTCTCTACTATTCAGATACTTCTAATGGAGGGAGTACTCAGAATACATTCGAATTTCTAACTAATGAAGATGCTGAGATAGTTTCTTCCTTCTCTCATGTTCATCCAACCTTGCTTACTGATAATTTACCGACAGATACTGTAGTATTCGTACAGGGCTTGGATGGTCTGCATACTAAAATTGACTTCCCGTACGTTCAGAATTTAGGAGATGTTATTATTAATAAAGCAGAGTTGGTCATTATGGTTGCTGATTCCGGTACTAAAGATTTTCCGGAACCAATTGTTCTTATGGCAAAAATTAAAGATTCTGATGGTGTGCTCAATTACATTAAAGATGTTAACACCTCTTTGAATAATGTCGGGTCATATCTCCTCTTTGGTGGGTTTTTTGAAGAAATTAATGATACCAAAACCTACTTGTATCGTATGCATATTGCTGAACAAATGCAATCAATAGTTGATGGTGTTACCTTGGAGCCGGCTATTTATCTTACTACACCTTCAGCCCTTGACCCTGAACGCATCAAATTAATTAATCATAATGGTGTTAATAAGGCGGTTCTTTATCTTACTTACACCAAACTGCAGGGAAGTTAAAATGGGTTGCATTAATTAATCATTTGTGCTTATAAAATGATGTTTTTTATTCCCTTTATTATTGATAATGAAAATAATTTAAAATAATCCTCTATGTGTGGAATTGTGGCTTATATTGGAGAAAGGGAGGCCTACTCAATCCTTGTTAAGGGCCTGCAGAGGTTGGAGTATCGTGGTTACGATTCTGCCGGTATTGCACTCCTTAATTCTGAACTTAATGTTTTTAAAAAGAAAGGAAAAGTTCAGGACCTTGTTGATTATACCCAAGATAAAGATGTGTCCGGAACTTTAGGTATAGGACATACCAGGTGGGCTACACATGGTCAACCCAACGATATAAATGCCCACCCGCATGTTTCCGGGGATATTGCACTTATTCATAATGGAATTATTGAAAATTATGACTCGCTCAGAACGGCTTTGATTAATGAAGGCCATGTCTTTTTATCAGAAACTGATACAGAGGTGCTCGTTCATCTTATACATGCAATTCAGTTAAAGGAATCTGTCGATATTGCAGAGGCTGTAAGGATTGCCCTCACAAAGGTTGTCGGTGCTTATGCTATTGTAGTTATGAGCAAGAATGAACCGGATAGAATTGTTGCTGCAAGGAAAGGTTCTCCTCTTGTGGTCGGTATTGGCGATAAAGAATTCTTCCTCGCTTCAGATGCTTCTCCTATTGTGGAGTATACAAAAAATGTGGTCTACATTAAGGAAGAAGAAATTGTAACCTTGAATGTAAATGGTGAATTGACACTCAAAACTATTGGTAACGAAATTCAATTGCCTTTTATTCAACGCCTGAACCTGGAAATTGAAGCGATAGAAAAAGGTGGCTACGAACATTATATGCTTAAGGAAATTTATCAGCAACCTACTTCTGTAGCTGATGCAATGAGGGGACGCCTTAATGTCAATAAAGGCTTAATAACCCTCGGTGGCCTTCTTGAATTCGAAAATAGATTGAAAAATGCGGACAGACTTATTATTGTCGCTTGTGGCACTTCCTGGATTGCTGGCCTCATAGGTGAATACCTCTTTGAAGACCTTGCCAGAATTCCTACAGAAGTCGAATATGCTTCTGAATTCAGATATAGAAACCCTATTATCACTAACAAGGATGTAGTTATTGCTATCTCTCAATCTGGTGAAACCGCAGATACACTCGCCGCTTTGGATCTCGCTAATGATAAAGAGGCACTGACTTTTGGTATTTGTAACGTTGTGGGTTCTTCTATTGCAAGAATAACTGATGCCGGTTCATATATTCATGCAGGTCCCGAAATTGGCGTCGCCTCCACTAAGGCTTTTACAGGTCAGATAACGCTTCTTACTCTTATGGCCCTTCAGTTGGCTCACAACAGGGGAACTATCTCGCAGTCTTATTACTTTCAATTGATTAATGAATTGGATGCACTGCCTGCCAAAATTAAACAGGTTGTAGAACAGGATGCTAAAATAAAATATATCGCTAACCTTTGGAAAGATGCTGATAATGCACTTTATCTTGGTAGAGGCTATAATTTCCCTGTTGCGCTCGAAGGTGCACTGAAATTAAAAGAAATTTCGTATATTCACGCCGAAGGGTATCCCGCAGCTGAAATGAAACATGGTCCGATTGCCCTTATTGATGAAAATATGCCCGTGGTTATGATAGCTACAAGTGGCTCCACGCGTGAAAAATTAATCAGCAATATTCAGGAAGTTAAAGCCAGAAAAGGCGTGGTTTTAGCTATTATTACTGAAGGAGATGAACATATTCCTCAAATTGCTGATTATGTTATTGAAATTCCGGAAACTTCAGAACCTCTTACACCGCTGCTATCTGTTATTCCTTTACAGTTACTCGCTTATCATATTGCTGTTCTCAGAGGATGTAATGTTGATCAGCCACGTAACCTCGCTAAATCTGTAACAGTTGAATAGTTTCTTTTCCGCCTTTTATTTTTTCTCTTTTACCGTTTTTATACAAAATATAATTTTTCAAAATGACAACTTATAACTCACAAAAAGACAATCTCATTATCAGAGAGTATGGTCGTAATACCCAAAATTTAATCAACCACGCCAAATCTATTGAAGATAGGGAGAAAAGACAAAAATACGTTGAAAAAGTTGTCAGGTTGATTATGTCTATGCATCCTTATACCAGAAATGTAGATGATTATAGATTGAAGGTTTGGTCTCATGTACTTAAAATGGCTGACTATGAACTCGATGTGGACCTGCCCGCTAATTTACCAGATGCCAGAACGAAAAGGAAACCGGATAATATTAAATATCCTGTCAAATCCAGAAAATTGAGACATTATGGGAAAAATGTTAAGTCTATGGTTGAAAAAGCCAAGCTGATGACGGACCCTGAAGAACAAAAAGCATATATTGCTATTATTGGATCTTTTATGAAAATGTCTTATAAAACATGGAATCGTGAGAATGTTAATGATGAAGTTATCTCTGAAGAGTTTTATCGAATATCCAATGGAGAACTTTCTATTCCCAAAGGCCTTAATTTAGACTCTCTTTGTGTAACCAGAAAAAAGAAATCTTCCGGTAGCAATAATAATAGAAAATCTTCCAACAGGTATTCTAACTCCAAAAATAATTCTAACAAGAAAAATTCGAAATCTAAAAATTCAAAAAACAGAAATTTTTCAAGTAAAAATTCCCGGAATAAAAAACGTTAGTTTTTATATGTATTCCTATAAAATATACCTTTACTTTTTGTAAGCTGCTTCAATTGTTTGAAGTAGCTTTTTTTACCTCCTCTTTTATCTTTTCTGTATGGTTAATGTTAAAATTGATATCTCTGATTTTTCTCTGTCATTAATTAAGCAAAAGGCCCTGATTTGGGCTAATCAACAGTCAGAAGTGGTCTGCTATCTTGATTCTAATGAATATGCAGAAGATAAATATAGTAGATATGAATGTTTATTGGCCGTAGGTGCAGAACATGAACTGAAAGTCGATGTGACAGGAGAGGCCTTTGAACAACTGAATGAATTTTCGGAATTGCATAATAATTGGTTGTTCGGATACCTGAATTATGATCTGAAAAATGAATTGGAAAACCTGAAATCACTAAATGACGATGCCCTTGGCTTTCCGGAACTTTATTTTTTTGTGCCTTCTTATTTGTTCCTGTTTCATAATGATAATGAGCTGGAAATCCTTTCATTTCATGAATCACCCAGCCTGATTTGGTCCTCTGTTCTCCTTGTTAATCCTCTATATGATAAGGCGCTTTACGATGTGTTGCTCTCTCAGAAAATCTCCGAATCTGAATATCTGAGGATTGTTGATAAAATTAAGCAACATGTTATTGACGGAGATACCTATGAATTAAATTTTTGCCAGGAGTTCCTTGCCCATAATGTTGAGGTCAACCCCCTTGGCTTGTTCCTCAAAATGAACCGAATTGCCCAAGCTCCTTTCGCTGCTTATTTCAAAAGACTTCAACATCATCTGCTTTGTGGTTCTCCGGAAAGATTCCTGGCAAAAAAAGATAATAAATTAATTTCCCAGCCTATTAAAGGTACCATCAAAAGAGGAAAGAATTTCAAAGAGGATTCAATGCTTAAATCCAAATTGGAAAATAGCCAAAAGGATAAAGCTGAAAATGTAATGATTGTCGATCTCGTTCGTAATGATCTGGCCAAAACTTGCTGCTCAGGCTCTGTTAAGGTCGAGGAATTATTTGCAGTATATAAATTTGAAAAAGTTTTTCAGATGATCTCTACTGTTGTTGGTACTCTTAAATCGGATCAGCATTGGCTGAATGCTGTTAAAGAGGCTTTCCCGATGGGGTCTATGACAGGCGCTCCCAAAATAATCAGCATGAAGTTGATAGAACGATATGAAAAATCAAAAAGAGGCCTCTATGCAGGTGCTGTGGGCTATGTTACTCCTGAAAGAGATTTTGATTTTAATGTTGTTATACGATCTCTTTTTTACAATGATAGTAATAAAAACCTTTCTTTTCAGGTCGGGGGCGCAATTGTGTTTGACTCCGACCCCCAATCAGAATATAATGAGTGTTTGCTCAAGTCACTTACAATGATAGAGGCGCTCTCACTTTAATAATTTTTTATTTTATTTAATACTGAAATCATATTTTCGATAATTGATTTTGTATCCCCTGTATTCGGCCTTTTCAGTGTACAAGTCGGCAAAGTCATGCTTATATAGTTTGTATAATTTTGAACAACTTATGGTTTTTGATACTTTGTTAACCAAAAATTCCTGCCCGGCAAAATTCTCCTCTGCCATATTTAATTGTTCGTCAAGTTTACTTTCTGTGTAAAACGAAAGGGCAGGACAGGATTTTCCACCACAGTTGAGGGCAAAATGGATACGATAATCCAGCTTTTTTACCTTGTAGGAGTTTCTTGGGTCTTTATCTGAAAATTGTCTCCAGAATTTGATAGGAGAGCGAAGGTTGCCCCGCAAAATGCCATGTTCTATGTCATCAAGACTGTATTGGTGCCCTCCGATGTTTATCTTTGAAAAAAAAACAAGTAAAGGTCGCTCCAACATACTTTTTTTAATGCCCTTTTCCATTATCCAATAGTTGGTAAGGCCATTATATACATTTATCCAGAATGCTTTCTTCTCAGTATCTGTTTTTAATGCCCCTAAGTCTATCCTCGATAAGCCATGAATGTGACGTCCTACAAATTGAGCATCACTACTCCCTTGCTCAAGATAATAGGCTTTCATGATTTTTAGATCCCTTGAGAACTTTTCATGGTCAAACATCTGTTCCTTTTTTTTACCTAAAGTGAAAATCTCTTTATTATCCTGCTCTGAAATTCAGTCGCATCCCTTGAACTTTTCAAATCATCAGCTTCAAGAATTGAAAGATATTCCTTAAAGGATTTTCCGATCTTTGAATTTGGATACTTCTCTGCAATATGCTTGTAGGCATTCAGATAACTTTCATTCAGCCGGTAGGACTTTTCTTCAAAAACAGGTGAACCCGAAGAGCCCTGTAATAATATATTTAGCTGTCTGTTTAATCTTTTTTTTGCCCGGTCATGCCATACAAAACCAGGGTTTACCTTTGTAAAATAATTCCAGGTCAATATCCACCGCGATAATTTTTTCGGACTTATCAACAGAGTTCCCTTGTCTATCCAGAAATTTGGCTCCTCATTTTGATACTGATTCATCCAGGATCGCATCGTTACAGAACATTCCCGGTAAAAGGTCCTGTACAGAAAGTCAACATCCTCTGCCAATACTACTCTCCCTTCGCTAATGCTGAAATTAAACCCGTTCCTGGCTAATAATCTTGTGTAATCATCTGTTAGCATTGATGACCGTTGATAACGCTCAACTTCTGTATAAAGATGCTGATAATTGTCCATGTTCCGGCGAGCAGCGAAAAGAAGAACTTTCTGATAGAATTTGTCAAATTCCACATAGGCTGCATCACAGGTTCTTACATTACTTCCCACTATCATGACTTTGAATTTGCTTATTCCTTTTGATACTGATTCCGGATCGTTTTTACTTAAACTACTAAGGTAGGATTTATATAGATTGACCAATTTCTCGTTTACAGGCTTTGATAGTTCCTTTTTTTGCTTTTTGTTTAACCTTGGACCTTTTTTACTGCTAGCTTCCTTCAATTCTTCGGCCTCTCTGATATTTAATTCTTTCTGATTCTCTTCAGAATTCAGAAATTCAGCAAATGCTGAGTAAATCCATCCTTCTATATCATCCTGAGTTTGTACTTTGTACCAATTTGAGTTATATTCTTTTCCTTTGTAATTGGTTTTGGTTGTGAAACGCGTGCTGTCATGCATATACTCCGTTATCAGCCCTTCAGACATTATTTTTAACACGGATCCCTCCAGGTCAGGGGTCTCGCGAATTCTCAACAGATTGATTTTTGTTCGTATAAATAACCGGGGTAGGTTTTGTGATTCTTCCCTTATCTCTTCCTCGATCTGTAACGGACCTTCACCCGAACAACTGATCAGACTAAGACTTGCCAGAATAATTATCATTAAACATTTGTACATCCTTCCGTTTTATTGCTTCTTATAATTTTATATTTCTCATTTTTGTCTCCATTGGTATTCAAATATACAAACTTCAGAGACCATTTTCATTTTTTATCTGTCCGTCTTTGCATGCTTTCTCATTTTGATTATTATTTTTGATATTATTTAATAATGCAGACAACTTTTGTATGAATAAAATATCTCCCTTTCATGTGGCAGTTCCTGTTCATGACCTGAACAAAGCCAGACAATTTTATGCAGGATTATTAGGATGTACTGAAGGACGATCTTCTGAACAGTGGATTGATTTTAACCTGTTCGGACATCAATTTGTCGTTCACCTGAAGCCTGATGCTGATAAAAGCAATCAGCTGCATATCAATCAGGTGGACGGGCAGGGTGTCCCGGTACCACATTATGGTGTCGTACTTGGATGGCAGGAATGGACTGATTTGGCCGAACATCTAAAAAATAAAAATGTGAAATTTGAAATTGAGCCCTATGTAAGATTTCGTGGTCTTCCGGGGGAACAGGCTACTATGTTTTTTCTCGATCCATCTGGAAATGCATTGGAATTTAAAGCCTTCAAAGATTTGAATTCTCTCTTTGCTAAATAAATTCTTTCTTTTCTATGTCCTGCTTCACGTTTTTTTAGCTTTGATTTATCAATTATCTTCTTTGTCTTTTCCTTGCAGTTTCAAATATTTTATGTTAAATTGCATTATTGTTTCGTTTTGAATACAAGTCTCTAAACAGTGATATTATGGCATTTAAAAATCCGGTAAAATTAGCAAGTCTTCCTAAAATTAAAGGCGGTCAGTTTTTGAAAATAACTGCAACTATTCTTTCCAAAAAATTCCTCAATGGGAATTCTGTCCCTTTTATTATTCTTACCAATCATGTATATCTTGGCTTTGATGAGAATAAAAGCAAGAAACTTCCTTTTTTTCTTCTGGGAGAAAGACACAGTTGCTGGAAAGATTATCACAAAAAGAAAACTGATTCGGGCGAGCCTCAGAAAAATTATATGATTTCTGGTACTTGCAGAAGAAATGGTGACGAATTTGTACTCGATGTCGATGGTTCTAAAGGGCTCAAAAAAGTCCCGAGAAAAACTTTTGAATTCCTTAACGCGCTACTCAAAAAAATAAATAAAAAATATTCTATCAGTACTACAGGTGGTTCTGCAGGCGCTATTGATGAAGATTTGCAAAAAACCAAAGTGGAGGAGATTAAGCAGGAAACAAAAGATTCCGACACTGAAGTAACAAGAGACCTTAAACATTCGCAGGAAGCGACTGCTTATAAGGAAGAAAAACAAGGTGAAGCAAAAAAGCTATCCAAGGCTATTAAAGATCTTTCAAAATTGATGGGAACTTCCCTCAAAATTGTAGCGAAGAATATCAAAAAAGGCGCCACATCAGGCAAGGATATAAAATTAGTCAAAGAGGCTAATAAAGCTTTCTCAGAGGCAATGTCTGTCTTTGACGAAACGTCAGAACAGGTTAAGAAAAAGTTCGATTCCGCACATAAAAAATTGACAAAACAAAAGGAAGAACTTTATAAACTTAGCCTCGCTGCCCAAAAACGTAAAAAATCAGTAGCTGAACGACTTGCTGAAAATTACTCGCAAAAGAAAACGGGAAAGCCTGCTGACGAATCACTCATTAAAGATGTCAATAATATTGTGAAAAAAGTTTTCGCCCAAAACAAAAAGGTCAAACAAGCTGATTTGCTCAGAATGCTCTCCTTTGTACTCGGGAAAGTTGGTCCCAATGAAGAGACTGTTATCAAATATGTAACTCAGATTGTTCAAAAACAAGCTGCCTGATATCTTTGAAGCAGATACTCTAAAATAAAAAAAACCATCTCATATCCTGAGATGGTTTTTTTATTCCTTATATATTTATCTTCCTAAGCCATAGCCTCGGCAGTACGCAAAACAAGTTGTTCCCTGCCAGGACCAACAGATATTATTGTAAAAGGAGTTTCCAGCAAGGATTCAACTTCCTCTATGTAGCTTCGTAACTCTGAAGGAAAATTATCATACTTCCTTATCTTTGTTAAATCTGTTTTCCACCCTTTGTAGGCTTTGTAAATTGGCAGAGGGCAATTGGTTACCATATCAAAAGGTACCTCGTCAGTTTCTTTTCCTTCTGCATTGTAGGATGTGGCTGCTTGAATCTCGTCAAAATTGTCCAGAACATCGGCCTTTGTCATTACCAGTTGTGTTACACCATTTATCATTATTGTGTATTTTAACTGTGGCAAATCTATCCATCCACATCTTCTTGGTCTTCCGGTTGTTGCACCGAATTCACCGCCCGCTTTTCTTATAGATTCACCGGTTTCTCCGTCAAGTTCAGTAGGGAAGGGACCGCTACCAACACGGGTGCAGTAAGCTTTTGTGATGCCGATGACTTCCCCTATTTTATTTGGGGCGATACCCAGACCATTACATACCCCCGAAGTAATCGTGTTCGATGATGTGACAAAAGGATAGGTACCATAGTCAATATCAAGCATTGATCCCTGAGCACCTTCTGCCAATACTTTTTTCCCTGACCGGATTGCCTTGTTTATGAAATATGCAGAACTAACATATTGTAACTTACGAAGTCTTTCTATGGATTCCATCCATGTTTTTTCTTCCTCTTCCAGAGGAAAATCAACAGATTCGTAGGCAGATGCCATCTGCAAATGTAAGGCCTTTAATTTATTGTAACGGGCTTCAAAATCAGAAAGGAAAATATCCCCGATCCGCAATCCATGTCGAGATACCTTGTCGGTATAGGTCGGGCCGATTCCCTTAAGGGTTGATCCAATCTTGTCTTTTCCTTTCGAGGCTTCCATTACGGCATCCATTAACCTGTGCGTTGGAAGAATAAGATGTGCTTTCTTCGCTATGTATAAGCGGCTCAGAAATTCTATACCTGAAGTGGAAAGTTGGTCTATCTCTCTACACATTATTGTAGGGTCTATTACTACTCCGTTGCCAATTACATTCTGAACATTATTTCTGAATATTCCGGAAGGTATTGTGTGCAACACATACTTCTTTTCTCCAAGATATAAGGTGTGGCCTGCATTAGGACCCCCTTGAAATCGGGCGACAATATCGTATCCAGATGCCAGATAGTCAACAATTTTACCTTTTCCTTCATCTCCCCATTGTAACCCTAATAATACATCTACCATGGTTTTCTATATTTTATTAATTCTTTTGGTTAATCTGTTTAAAAATTTCTTAATCTTTTAATTGATCTTAGTAACTAAAGAAGTTGTAACTAATAAAAATAATCTCATTTTATTATTTCAAATACAAAAATACAAAAACACAACTAAATCATACTGTTAGTTGTGCTTTTTTCTAAGAATATCTCTGCTTTTTTTGAAAATATTATTTATCTCTACTTTTCTCACTGTTAGTGTTTTAACCTTTTTTATTCTCTTTTTCAAAAAACATCATGGCCTGATCTACATTTCCATGTATACTGAAAGCAGATTGTAACCTGGTTATTAATAATATTTTTTTTATGCTTTCTGAAAGATTAGCAATTGCAACATCTCCTCCAGCATTTCTTGCACGGGTAAGAATTGATATAAGAAAAGTAAGACCGTTACTGTTCATATAATCCATCTTGCAAAGATCTATTATGTATTCCAGGTTGTTTTCCTTGATTTTGTCCTCAACAACTTTAATAATTGCCTGATTTTCTAAAGGGTTCAAAAGATTGTCTACTACCAATATTTGAATTCCCTGCTTTTCTGAAAAAGAATAGTTCATATAGTGTTTTGTTAAAAAAGAAAAGCGAAGGTAATCAACATCCTATATTATTTATAGTTTATTGAATAATAAATGATCCGGGAAGTTATAAAAACAACAAACTGACCATTTTAATGCAAAAATATTTGAACTTAAATGGTTGGTTATTATTAGCGCAAGAATTCCAATGTCTCTTTTTTATTGAGGAAAGGCCTTATTTTCTTCCTAGTTTTTTTCTTGCCTCTTTGCTGTAGCCGTAAAAGGTTAACGAGTGATGTGTAATTTCAAAACCTAATATTTGCGAGACCATCTCTTTGATTTGTTGGATTCTTGGGTCGCAAAACTCAAAAACCTCTCCCGATTCTATACATACAGCATGGTCATGCTGTTTTGAACCAAATGATTTTTCATACTGTGCCAGATTTTTTCCGAATTGATGCTTTCGGACCAAATCACAGGATACCAATAATTCAAGTGTATTGTATACGGTAGCCCGGCTTACCCGGTAGTTTTGAGTTTTCATGTGGATATAAAGCGCTTCGGCATCAAAATGATCGTCGCGGTTATAAATTTCTTCAAGAATAGCAAAACGCTCAGGAGTTTTTCTTAAACCATTTTTTTCAAGATATTGTGAAAATATCTTGATGACTTCCTTAATTATTTTAGGGTTTTTATGATTGCTTGCCATTTTATTATTGAATTACTTCTTTTATGATTTTGCGTCAGCAGGTATACAGTAAATTAAATAATCTATGATTCATCTCCTGTACCCGATTAAACAGAAAGGCTTAAGATAGTTAATTTGTTAGGATTATTGAATTCTTGCAACAGTATTTACCTCTTTTAGCTTTTTTAATTCCATTATTAACTGATTAAGCTGATCTTTATTCTTTACCACAACACTAACCCGACCTTCAAAATGCCCTTCTTTACCATTCATTGCAAACCCCCGCATATTTATTTTGTGCTTATCCGTGATTAAATTTGACAGGCTTTGTATTACTCCCATATCATCCATGCCTGTTATCAAAAGTTCTGCAATAAATGAAGTGTTTGCCGTGTCTACCCACTCAGCATGTTTGATTCTATAACCAAAGGTCGCTTGAAGATACTCGGCATTAGGACAGGTGGTCCTGTGAATTTTCATCCCGTGTTTAGAAGTGACGTAGGCAAAAATGTCATCTCCCAAAACAGGGTTACAACAGGGTGATAAGGAATTTACGTAATTGCTCGCGTCTTCACCGTCTATCAACAATTTGGGCTTTCCTTTGAATTTTCGACGTGCTCTGATAGCTCCCTTCGAGTGAATTTTATTTGGGTTGGAATCTGAAGCGTCTGCTTCTTCTTCAATTCGCTTGCCGGATATTATGCCATTTTCTATTTTTAATTGTTTGATTTCATTTAAGTTGTATTGTTCGGAATAAATCCCGAAATACAAGTCAAGTCGGTTTTGTGCCCCAAAATGTTTGACCAGAATATCAATGTTTTCTTCGTAATCCCCGTTTAATTTTAAAGCTTTAAACTTGCGGTCTAATGTCTCTTTTCCAAAGGAACCCCACTTAAGCTTTTCTTCCTTTAATGCCAGGCGTATCTTTGACCGTGCTTTACCGGTTTTTACTATTTTTAACCAGTCTTCTGTAGGTTTTTGAGAAGAACTCGTAATAATATACAGTTGATCGCCGTTTTTTAATTGATAGCTGAGCGGTACTATTCTTTGAGATACTTTTATAGATTTGCAGTGACAACCTACCTCAGAATGTATGTCGAAAGCAAAATCAAGCGCAGTGGCCCCTTTTGGGAAAAAACGCATCTCTCCCTGAGGAGTGAAAACATATACTTCTTCAGCAAATAAACTGGATTTGAAATCGTTCAAAAAATCTATCGCATCATTGTCCGGGTTCTCAAGCATTTCCCTAGCCTTGCTCAACCAATCTTCAAAAATGTTTTCCTGCTGAGTAATGCCCTTGTATTTCCAATGTGCTGCATATCCGCGTTCCGCTAATTCATCCATCCGTTCACTTCTTATCTGTACCTCTACAAACCGCCCCTGCGGTCCCATTACTGTTGTGTGCAAAGACTCGTATCCATTTGACTTAGGTGTAGATATCCAATCCTTCAGTCGTTCAGGAACCGGAGTGTAACTATCTGTAATGATAGAATATATACTCCAGCACAAAGATTTCTCTTCTTCATGTGGAACATCTACAATTATCCGGATAGCAAACAAATCATATATCTCTTCAAAGGGTACTTGTTTTGCTTTTAATTTACTGCTTATGGAGGAGACCGATTTGGCACGTCCGAATATATTGAAATTTTTTATGTTGTATTTCTTCTTGATGGCCTTTTTTATCGGCTTCAGGAATTGTTTGATGTATTGTTGTCGCTGATATTCAGTGTCCTGTAGCTTTTTTATTATGAATTGATAATGATCGGGTTCTTTAATCTTCATACATAAATCCTCCATCTCATTCTTGATATTGTAAAACCCAAGACGATGTGAGAGAGGAGCATAAATGAAAGAGGTCTCTGATGCTATCTTCAACTGTTTGTGAGCAGGCATTGAATCCAATGTCCGCATATTATGAAGACGGTCTGCCATCTTTATCAAAACTACCCGGACATCTTTTGATATTGTGAGAAGAATTTTCTTGAAGTTTTCAGCCTGAGGACTTTTAATGTCGCCCCCCGCATTTGCCAATGAGCTGAATTTTGTCAACCCGTCAACAATCATTGCTATGTTTTCTCCAAATTCATTCGTCAGGTCCTGAAGTTCGGCTGTCGTGTCTTCGACAACGTCATGTAGTAAAGCTGCTTTTATCGAGGTAGCCCCAAGGCCAAGTTCGGCGGCACAAATTCTTGCTACTTCAATAGGATGAAAAATATATAACTCTCCCGATTTTCTGCGTTGTTGACTGTGTGCAAGACGGGCCAAAAGATAAGCTTTCTTAATTGATAACTTTTGATCATCTGTTATTGTGGTACGTATTGAACGTAACAGCCTGCGATATGCAAGGTGTATTTGCTTGTCTTCTTCCTCTGTGATATCCTCCTCGTAGGGAAATTTAATGTTGAAAGTTGTATCCATTTATGTTGTTCTTCTGTTTTAATTTAGTCTATTAGTTTACGAAAAGGAACAGTGAAAGTTAGAATTATTCTGTATTTTATCCAAATTTTATCTGTTCTTTAGGTTTGTTCTTTAGTATTTGTTTTTATTAATTTAAATCTTGTTTTATTTAATCTGTCAATTGTTATATTTATTACCTATCTAAAATTTCTCTGGTTTTTACCGAAAAAACCTTCAACCATACCATTTATCAATTCATAGCTGCCACTTATCTATTTGCTGAAATGTTTTCAAGGATATAAATTAATTTTGTAACACTGCCTTTTTAGTGATTTACTATGGGTAAATATAAAGAATTAAATTTATGACAATCCTTGATACCATTAAATATAAATTTAAAGTGAATTCAGTTTTTTTGTCTGACGAAAAAATACTTGGCAGGCCAACTATTATTGGGTATGAAAAATTATTTAAATGGAAATGGCTTGCCACAGAGTTAAATACTTATATTCTGATCTCGGATTTCTCTGATCAGGCTGTTGATGTGGTACTGATCGAAAAGTATTTGTCTGAATCGATCAACTTTGCAAAAAAGCATTACAAAGGAAGGACCAAAGCCCTGAAATCAAGTCTGTGGGTTATTTCGGTCCTGATTTCTTCTGATATAGATGCCCCTGCTATTGAATACTGCAGAAAGTCGAAAGCCTTAAATACTTTGAAAGAGGTAGCTGTACCTGTGGCTGTTAATTCTATGACGAATGAATTTTTTTGCTTTGAAAAAAATCCAATACGGGGGAGGAGTTACTACCCTTATTTCAGGCAAATTATTTCATATTTAAAATAATTGATTGATTTATACCCTGTAAGGCAAGGGTTTGTTTTCTCTTTTGAAGAGTTAATCCCTTTTTTTATCATTTCTGAGTAGTCCTTTTTAGGGATAAACAATTTGAGTCTGTGTTTACTGATAATGAATTTTATTTTTTTTAATAAAAGAATACGCATCGGCAGAATTTCTTCAAAAACATTAAGCTCCGCCTATTGATTATTTGATTAAAAGATGTTTTTGGTGAACAAAAAGATTAATGCATGATTCAATAAAGTGCTAACTTTTGGAAAGTGTAGACTTTTGGAATTTCAGAGGAGGAATATTTTTTCTGAAGGGTTTTGTTTAAAAACCTTCATACTTTTTTGAATATACTTGGAAAATATTTTAGCTTTGAGCAGGTGATGTTTTCAGCTCGTTTTACAGTTGTTCTCCCTCCTTGTATATTAATTTAATTTTTATAACATTCAATCCAATTTATAATGAATCTGCATGAATATCAGGCTAAAGAATTACTCGCTTCCTACGGTGTACCTATTCAACGTGGTGTATTAGTCGAAAAAATAGAAAATATAGAATCCGCTTTCGCTGAACTTCAGGAAAAAACAGGCACTGACTGGTGTGTTGTTAAAGCTCAGATTCATGCTGGTGGACGGGGCAAAGGTGGTGGAGTGAAATTGTGCAAAAGTCTGGACGATTTGAAAACTAATGCCGGAAATATCCTCGGTATGATGCTCAAAACTCCGCAAACTCCTGGTGGAATGGATGGATCCGGTAAGCTGGTCCGCAAAATCCTCATTACTGAAGATGTGTATCTTCCCGATGAGAATGGTGAAATGAACCTTAGTGAATTCTACTACTCTATCCTTATGGACAGAGAACGTAAATGTAATGTCATTGTCTACTCTACCGAAGGGGGGATGGATATCGAAAAAGTAGCAGAAGAAACTCCGCATCTCGTACACAAAGAATACATTCATGCACATTTAGGCCTGCAAGGTTATCAAACACGCAAAATTGCTCATAACCTCGGTCTGTCAGGTGCTGCTTTCAAAGCAATGACAAAATTTGTTGCGTCTACCTATAGTGCCTTTATTGGTGCAGATGCTTCTCTGATCGAAATTAATCCCTGCCTCAAAACTTCCGATAATAAAATTATAGCTGCCGATTCCAAGGCTTCTATAGATGATAACTCTTTGTTTCGTCATCCCGACCTCGCTGCACTACGCGATGTGCACGAAGAAGATCCTACTGAAGTGGAGGCAAAAGAACATGGCCTTAGCTTTGTCAAATTGGATGGAAATGTAGGGTGTATGGTAAATGGAGCTGGTCTCGCTATGTCTACAATGGATATTATCAAGCTTTGTGGTGGCGACCCTGCCAATTTTCTAGATGTAGGGGGTACTGCCGATGCCGCACGGGTGGAAGCAGCTTTTCGTATTATCCTCAGAGATGAAAATGTAAAGGCTATACTTATTAATATCTTTGGTGGTATTGTTCGATGTGACCGTGTCGCTAAGGGGGTTGTTGATGCCTACAAAAACATCGGAAATATTCCGGTTCCAATTATCGTTCGCCTTCAGGGTACTAATGCCGAAATTGCCAAAGAACTAATTGATGCCTCAGGCCTCGATGTGCATTCAGCGGTTACTCTGCAGGATGCTGCTGATAAAGTAACTGAACTGGTAGGGTGATTTTTTCTGATATATAAAGAAAGATCAAATATTATGTTTGATCTCAAGGTAAGGATGCTGCTTCTACGGAATGCAGCATCCTTTTTTTATGGTATTTGATACCGTGCTTTTTTGTTCGGAATTATGTTAGGACTAATGAAAAAAATCGGAATAATATTATAAGTTTTGCCATTTTGTCACGAGTTGAATGCTTAGGTTGCTTAATTTTTCCGTTTTTTGTTTTGAAAAGAACAGAGGATTAGTTTTTAGAAGTATTCATTTTACTATATTTGTATATTCCTTCCCCCTTTTTCTTTACTCCTCAATTCTCATGGATCATATTTAGTAATGAATTCCATTGATTCAGAATTAATTTCAAACGTGCAAAAATCGTAAAATGAAAAAGTTTTTATTTCTTGCTTTTCTGCTTTCCCTATATTCCTTTGCTTCCTATGCTCAGCAAAATAATATAAATGATATTATAACAGATGATGGGAAAGTTATCAGATGTTATACTACTCAGAAAGTTGAAGAGGCCCGACGTAATGATCCCGGTATTATTGAAAGAAGAGCCAAGGTGAATTCTACCATTGAAAAATATGCTCAACGCCACCAATATACCGATAACAGTAAATCTATGCTTCCTGTTTATACCATTCCTGTGGTTGTGCATATTATTTACAGAACTTCTGCTCAAAATTTATCGGATAACAGGGTGTTTGAACAGATTCAGGTGCTCAACGAAGATTATCGCCGAACCAATACCGATGCATCTAATGTGCCTTCTGCCTTCTCTTCAATTGTTGCCGATTGTGAAATAGAATTTTGTCTGGCAACAAAAGATCCTTCAAATAATGCAACAACTGGTATTACCCGGACCCAAACATCGGTTTCTTCTATCGGTCAGACCAATTCATATTACTCTACCGCTGCAGGTGGAAAAACTATCTGGGACCCTACAAAATATCTGAATGTCTGGGTCTGCGAAATGGGAGGAGGAATTCTTGGATTCACTTATACTCCGGGGAATGCTCCCAATGGAGCTGATGGAGTCGTTATCGGGTATCAGTATTTTGGAAAAACAGGCGCATCCGCTCCATTTAATAGAGGAAGAACTACTACTCATGAAGTGGGGCATTGGCTGAATCTTGAGCATGTATGGGGGGGCGGCAATGGTGGTTGCAACCAGGATGATGGTGTATCAGATACTCCTGTCCAGAATTCTTCTAATGGTGGCTGTCCATCGCACCCTTCTCCATCCTGTAGCAATGGGGGTGATATGTTTATGAACTATATGGATTATGTCAATGATAACTGTATGAATTCCTTCTCTGCAGGTCAGAAAACCAGAATGAGAAATGCAATTGTCTCTGCAAGGCCCGGGCTATTAACCTCACAGGCTTGTGTTTCCGCTTCCTTCGATGCTGGTATTTCTCAGATTAATACTCCCTCGGGGACTATTTGTTCTGCTACCTTTACGCCCGAAGTTTTAATAAAAAATCATGGTAGTAATGCACTGACTTCGGCTACCATCAATTATAAAATTGATGGAGGAACTACAAATACTCAGGCTTGGACTGGTAATCTTGCTACTGCTCAAACTGCTACTGTTCAGCTTCCTCAACAGTCTGTGTCTGGCGGCGCTCATACTTTCGAAGCCTGGACTACTCAACCTAATGGTAATGTTGACGGCGATAATTCCAACGATAATTCCACTAGTTCTTTCTCCGTTTCTGCAGGCGGCGCTTCCTTGCCATTTCAGGAAGGCTTCGAAGGGGCTTTCCCTCCTTCAGGCTGGTCTCTCAATAATCCGGATGGTGATGTAACCTGGGCAAAGACAACATCGGCTGCTAAATCAGGTACCGCTTCCATGTTTCTCGATAACTGGGACTATCCGGCCAATGGTGAAGTGGACTTTATTACCCTTCCGGCACTCGATATGAGTGGTTCTGCCTCTGTATCTATGACTTTCGAGCTGGCTTATGCACTCTACTCAGCTACTGGTTATAGTGATACTCTAAGAGTTCTGGCCTCCGATGACTGTGGCCTCTCCTGGACAGAGTTATATGAGAAATATGATAATAATCTTACTACAGTTACTTCCCTTTATACGAGTGAATTTGTGCCTGCTGCCAATGACTGGAGACAAGAAACTATTGACCTTTCTGCTTATTCTTCTTCCTCCGATGTGCTCATACGTTTCGAACATGTTTGTGATTATGAAAATAACCTGCATATTGATGATGTAAACATTACTTCTGTCCCGGCTACCGCTTTGTCCTCTCTTGATAATAAAGCCACTCTTAATGTTTTTCCAAATCCAACATCAGGTCTTCTGAATATTGACCTTAAATTGACCACTGAATCTAATGTGGACATTCTGATTTTTAATGCACTCGGTCAGATGATGTCTGTTGTAAATGATCATGATGTGCTTAATGCTAACTATAAACTCAATATGACCGACTTGTCGAAAGGGGTTTATACTATTCAGGTGGTCGCTGACAATGTATCGATTTCCAAAAAAGTAATTTTAAAATAATCTGCTTATCAACTATCTATTCCTGACAAGGGATTGTTGCTTCGGTAATAATCCCTTTTTTTTATTTCCACAATATACATTTCTCCGGTTATAAGTAAAATACATAAAGGCCCCTGAA
The DNA here is from genome assembly GCA_905480075.1 of uncultured Aureispira sp. Classification (GTDB taxonomy): domain Bacteria; phylum Bacteroidota; class Bacteroidia; order Chitinophagales; family Saprospiraceae; genus Aureispira. The sequence continues at coordinate 36,695 of CAJQOX010000055.1, forward strand.
GTCAATACCGCCTTTTTGTATTTTGTTGCAACGAAATATTCTACTCAATATCTTGTATTTGTTCTTTTTTTGCATTAATTTATTGTTAATGTATTGTCGATTGTTCATTTCTTTGTTTAATCACACGCTCCAATGAAAGATCTTTTAACACTAAATAATGCGATTAAATTTTTTGCCTGTATGGATATTTTCCTTGGTTCTATTCTTGTATCTCCTATTGCAGGATGGATAGTGGAATTTATGCATAGCATAGTTTCTCATGAAATTCATCCAATTGATGAATACCATATGTTTCTTATGAAACTACTTGGGATAACTGTAATTTTATGGGGATTGATACGTGTCAATCACCTTGAAAAATACCATGCAAAATACGATTGTATCGCCAGGTGTTTTGTGCTCGTCCTTATGACTTATTATTGCTTCCACGGCCTTACTTTTATGTTTTTCTTTTTAGCTGCAGAATCATTCGGGCTGTTACAGTGGGTGTTTTATGTAAGAGAGACTAAAAAGGAGAATGTTTAATGGTAGTCAGACCAGTTTTTTTAGCGCTTCTATAGCAGGCCCATGTTCAGGCACCAGCTCCAGGACTTTTCTGAAATAGGGGAGGGCTTTATTGTTGTCGCCGGAAAGTTGATATAAATGACCCAACTCCATCATGATGAGTATGTTCAGGTCCTGCTGTTTTAATGCAATTAGCTGATACTTTATTGCTGATTTATAGTCTTTTCTGGATTTGTATATTTTCGTTAGCTTTTCTATACTTTCCCAATTGTATTCATTGGCATCCAATGCCAGTTTATAATAGTTTTCTGCTTTTTTGTCGTCGGAAAACCCCTCTGAATATATTTCCCCCAACATTGTGTTGATCTCTTCTCTTTCAAAATAATAGCTGTTGTTAGATATGTGTAGGTTTACACAAATTTCAGCAATTTCTTTTGCCTTGGCCCATTTTTTTTCCTTTATCAGTATTTTAGCATATTCTTCATGTACTTCATGATTGCCAGGATATTCTTCTATGCATTTTACCAATGTAGCTGCTGCATTTTTTGTGTCTTTTAAATCATGAATGTAATAATCTGCCAAAGTTCGCAAAGTCATATCATTGCGGTTCAATTCATAGGATTGATTATATAATTGAATGATTTCTGATTTTATTTTTTCAGGTTCGCTGTCCTTTGGTGGATAGATTTGCATGCTTCTCGCCAGATCATAATAATGCATCCCGTTTTTAGGAAAGTGCTTTATTAGTTTTTTATACAAAAAAATTGCAAGTTCAGGCTCCTTCATTTTTGAAGCTAGTAGATGCGCAAAATAACTGTATGAATTCGAACGGATTATGTCTGAGAAAAGGAAGGGTTTGTATTCGCTTTCATGACGCAGAAACCTGTAGATGATTTCTTTGTCAGATATTATTTCTTCCTGTGTGGCATGAAAAATATATATCGGGGATTCTTTCAATTTGTAGCCATCCATTGCAGAATGAAGAATTAAATTAAGTTCTTTTTCTTCTTTATGATAGGCTAAGTATACTTCAACAGGTCTTATTAATTGCTTTATTACATAGGGATGTTGTTGCAGTAAATTTATCGCTAAAGCCTGGTTTTTGTCATCGGAACTTAATAGTAGCAAAGTTATATTATCTGCTTCTTCCTTGTTTAATTTCTTCATGCGTCAGGGTATGTTATATTTCATCAGAATCGGACCCTCCCTCATGCACCTCTGCAGGGTCAGTTTCCTCCTCCTCCGAAGGCCAATATAATGACAACTCTATTCCTATCTCCAATGCACCGGCCATTTTTATTAGTTTGGGCGGCAAATATTCGTATTGAGTAAACCGGGTTTCGTTTAACTTGCACTCGTAGGGCAGGTCAAACCGCCAATCATCTATATCGTGTGTTTTTTGGAGTTTAATCAGGAAAGGAGCGTAAACTTCCAGGAAACTTATCATGTCGGTTACCTGCCCCTTTGTGTCCTGCCAATCCCGGTCGCTAACCTCGCAATAGATACAATATTCCTCATATGCACTTTCTTCTTTGCCAATCCCTGGCCTTTCACCCTTTTCATGCGTTTTGTAAACAGGAAAGTCAGGGTTTAATCTTCTGAATTCAATAAATGAGTTGTTTTTGCTCGTCGCTCGGAATATACACATAATTCATCGTTTTGTTTGTTAATGATGTTGCCAGCCCTGAGCTATCAGTTCCTTTATATTTCCGCCGCTTGTATGTAGGTTTATGCCATCTGCGGATTTTGTGATCTCTCCGATAATCCGTACATCAAGAGTATACTTCATTTTTTCTGCATCCCTGGGGTTGATGGTAAATAATAACTCGTAATCCTCCCCGCCATGTAAGGCACAGGTTGTTGGTGGCAATTTGAAATCCATCGCCTTAACTGATGTTTCCTGTGCTATAGGTAAGGATTTTTCTTCTATAAATGCACCTACCTTCGATTGCATACATAGGTGTATTAGATCGGAAGACAATCCATCAGATATATCTATCATCGAGGTTGGTAGCACTTCTGATTTTTTGAAAAATTCTATGATGTCTTTTCTCGCCTCAGGTTTTAATATCTTACCCACTATATAGTCTTTGTTCTCCAGGTCAGGTTGCATTTCGGGATGTTCTATATATATCTGTTTTTCCCTTTCCAGCAATTGTAATCCTACATAGGCACCCCCAAGAAATCCGCTGACACAAATAAGGTCTCCTTCCTTGGCCCCGCTACGATAAACAATTTTGTCTTCATCAGCCTCCCCTAATGCTGTAACGCTTATTGTCAGACCTTGCAATGATGAGGTTGTATCTCCACCTATTAAATCGACACCGTATATCTTGCAGGCCAGATGTATGCCATTATATATCTCGTTAACTGCCTCTACCGAAAAACGGTTTGAAACGGCTATCGAAACGGTTATCTGTGTAGGCCGGGCATTCATAGCATAAATATCTGATAGGTTGACAACTACAGCCTTATACCCCAAATGCTTTAAAGGGGTATAGGCAAGGTCAAAATGTATGCCTTCAACGAGTAAGTCGGTCGAAATTACAGTTTTTTTATTGCCATGGTCCACTACCGCTGCGTCATCACCTACACCTCTTAATGTGGATTTATTCTTTAGTTCAATGTTTTTAGTCAATAGTTCTATCAACCCGAATTCACCTAGATCTTTTAATTCTGTCCTTGTCATGTATGATTTTTTTATGAACTGTAACTGAGGATAAATTGATTGCTTCTCCGTTCTCTTCCGATTGTTGTAGGATTGCCATGTCCGGAATATACGGTAACCTCATCAGGCAGGGGCATGAACTTGTCTCTGATGCTTTGCATTAATGTGTCGTAATCTCCCCCCGGAAGGTCTGTACGTCCTATCGATCCTTCAAATAATACATCACCACCAATCAGAAATTTGTCTTCACGGTTGTAAAAAGAGACACTCGCAGGAGAATGACCGGGAGTAAACAATACTTCTAATTTGCTGTTGCCGAATTCGATAACATCCCCTTCTCGTATGAATTTGTCAGGATCCGGATCAGGCGATTGCTGAACATCGGGAATGCCGTACATTTGTGCTACCATCGCAAGTGATTCCAATACAGGGATCTCTCCCTCATGTATTTCCAGGGGTAGGTTATAAGTCTCAGAAATAAATCGGTTGCCGAATACATGGTCGATATGGCAGTGCGTGTTTATCAACCTGACCGGATTTAACCCTTTATCGCTGATATAATTTTTTAGTGTAATACGTTCAGCATCTGTATAACACCCAGGGTCTATTATGATACAATCCTTGCTTTCGTCTGAAAGTATATAACTGTTCTCAGCAAAGGGGCTGAATGTGAAATAATGAACATCTGTCATCTTTTTTTGTTTTATTTTCTGAATCCTTGCGCTGTGGTTTTATTTTTGCTTATAAAATTCATGTAGGTTAAGGATACGCTCATTTTGATGATTCTTGTTAACAAAGTGCAAAAATATACAAGGTTTTTTCAGAAATGTTTATATATATTAGCCACTGTCTGCAAAAATACGTTATTATTAATATAATTCACCAATCAGTATAAAAAATCATTGGGTGCTTCAACTTTTTCTTTGTCTTGACTGACTCCTGTACTTTATTAAAATACTATGATTTATTATAAATCTTATTGCCATCTTGTTTTTTTCTTTGTTGCTTTCATTTTGTTAGCTTCTTCCCGCACTATGCTATCTCAGGTAGTGAGTACCGAGTTCGGACAAAACTCTGTACAGTATGAACAAAAAAAATGGTTCAGATATCAATCTGTAAATTTTGCTTTTTCTTATGCTGAAAATGATGAACAACTTGCCCGTTACGTGTTATCAGTAACCGAAGTTGATTATCATAAACTCAGCCTTCTGTTCGAACATCAGCTAAGAAAACGTATAGAAGTTTTCATTTATAGCGATTACAGTGATTATACTCAATCTAATATCGGCCAGCCCAGGCATAATGTCAATAATGGAGGAGTTACACGTTTCATTACACCCAAAATTAAGGTGTTTTTTAATGGTGATCATAATGACTTGAGAAAACAAATTCGAAAAGGCCTTGCTTCTGTCCTTTTGGGAAAAATTCTGGCAGGTACCAACCTGCAGGAAATGGTTCAGAACTCTGTACTTATGAATCTTCCACAGTGGTTTGTTAAAGGTGCCGTTGCCCATGCTACAGAAGATTGGAATACACAAAAAGATGACCAACTCCGGGATGTCCTCCTGAGTGGAAAATATCAGAATTTTGTTGAACTCGCTAAAAAAGAACCACTCCTTGCAGGCCATTCTCTTTTTCACTTTGTGTCTCAGGAACATTCCTCATCAACGGTTTCCAATCTCTTGTATCTTACAAGGATTAACAGGTCTGTGGAAAGTGGGTTCCTCTATGTATTTGGTAAATCTTTCTATCAGGTTGTAGGCTCCGATTGGTTCAATTTTTATAGTGACAGATATAATGCAGACAGCAGAAAAAGAAGATTCCCTAATACTGCAGAATTGAAAATTAAAATTCCGAAAAAAGCCCTTGTCAAAAATGTTATCCTTAGTCCTCAGGCTGACTTTGTTGCTTATACTGAACATAATCAAGGTGTCAGAAAAGTAATTTTGTTTAACCTTCAGACCAATGTTCAAAAAGTGGTTTTCTCGCAGGGCGAAATTGATTTTTCCGGAGATTATGAAAAAAAATATCCCCTTGTTAAATGGTCGCCTGATAATGAAAGCCTTATTGTTATTTACGAAAAAAATGATAAGGTTAAAATTCGGTATCATTATTTAGATGGTAAGAAAAAAAACAAGACTAAATTAATATCCGGGATTGAAAGGGTTATTGATTTTGATGTTCTTTCTGCTAATTCAATAGTTCTTACAGGTATTAATGATGGCCACTCTGATATATATAAGTATAATAAAGGAGGGAATGTAAGGGCGATTACCAACGATTTTTGGGATGAAAAAGAATTGGCTGTCGTTACTTTACAAGGGCAGAAAGGAATTGTCTTTTCCTCAAACAGGAATAACTCCATCCTCAGTACCTTGAATTTTAATAAAGTGATGCCTTCTGCTTCCTTTGATTTGTTTTTTTATAACCTGAAAACAAAATCCAAGGAATTGATACGACTCACTCATACGCCTCTCGCCAATGAAAGGAGCCCCCTTGCAGCCGGAAGTAATCAATTCTCCTACCTTAGTGATCAAAATGGCTTCTATAACCGGTATGTTGGTTCTGTTGACACCTTACTGCTACGTAATGACAAGGTGCTTGTTTTAGAAGACGGAACTTCTTTTACTGCTAATCCTGATTCTTCCTATGATTATTTACCTGTCGACTCCGCTTATTTTGTTCAGGTGTTTTTAGTTACTGCTAAAACTTATGCCAATACCAATTACAGTAGGAATATTCTGGAACATGATGTCGCGAATGGTAAAGTTGCTGACCTCATTTATCGCAAAAATGCATTCCATCTCTTTGTCAGGGATTTTAAACCCAAAAGAGAAATGACGGATGTTAAAAAAACTAAATACAGAAAATTTATCGAAAAACAGTCAGGTCTTAAGCCGCTCTCATTGAGTACTGTTGCCATAAAACCCTCTGTCGATTCTAGTATCCTCGATCCCGGTCTTGTGGTGGCAGACCAGAATAAGCCTGACCTCCCGGATTCTATACCCCCTCAGGATACAGGGAAGATTGATATTGATAATTATAAATTTCAAACTGAATTTGATGACCCAAAAGAACCTGAGTCATCCGGGGAAGACGATTCTCAGGTCACCCCTGTTATTCTTATCGAAGAGGAAGGCGAAATTAAAGCTACTAAACGTAAAAAAAATCCGATTTCAACTATTTCAGAACAAAAAACAAAAATTGTTGACTGGAACTCAACACATGCTAATAAATATAAAAGCTTGTTCAAAGTAGATCAGATTACCCTTCAAATGGATAATACCCCTTTGTATAATGGTATGAATATGTACTTGGGTGGGTTTTATCAGTTTCAGCCACTTAGTTTTGCAATTAAATCGGGGTTTAATGACCTTTTTGAAAACTTTTATCTCGAACTGGGTGTCAGAGTGCCTTTCGATTTTAATGGAATGGAATATTTTGTGAATGTCGAAAACAGAAAAGGACCAATTAACCAGAAGTTTTCCTTCTATCGCAGGGGGAGGATACAAAATTATATAGTAGTAGATACTTCTACTAATTTCTCGGTAGAAGTAAAAGGAAGGACTGTTAAACACCTTTTGCAATCGGAATTAAAATACCCTATATCTAAATTTCATAGCATCAAAGGAATCTTTAGCTTGCAATTGGATAAAGTAGCTATCCTTGCTGAAGAGTTCATTAGTTTGCAAATTCCCGTATATCACGAAAACAGACTGGGCTTGCGCCTTGAATATGTTTTTGATAATACGCTTCAACTAAGGGTTAATGCCAAGAAAGGGACTGCATTTAAAGCCTTTTTTGATATGTATAAACCTTTTTCTGTTCAAACGGCAGATGAATTTCGTGTAGGGTTTGAGGGAGGCCTGACCTCTGCTTTAGGCTTCGATGCCAGACATTATTTTACTCCGGATAATAAAACAATTTTTGCTTTTAGGCTTGCTGCTGCTGCCTCTTTTGGGGAACAAAAAATTCTCTATTCACTCGGTGGAGTCGAAAATTGGATATTTCCTGGGACAAGTACTACTATTTCTTTACCCGATTCTGATGATTTTGGGTTGCAAACACTCGCGGCTAATATGAGGGGATTCAATAGTAATGCAAGGAACGGAAGCTCTTTCGCAGCCGCTAATGTTGAAATCAGAATCCCGGTAATTGAATACTTGTCTCGGAATTCTCCCAGAAATGCTATGTTGAGAACACTGCAGTTTGTTGCCTTTATCGATGTCGGGACTGCTTGGCAGGGGGCCTCTCCCTTCTCTATAGATAACCCCCTTAATACTTCTGTCATTAATAATAATGCCCCCGGTGTAGTTTCTCCTGTCAAAGTTACTGTCAACTATTACAGACGACCTATCCTTTTCGGTTATGGCTTTGGTATAAGAACGGTACTTCTTGGTCATTATTTTAAACTCGATTATGCCTGGGGGGTCGAAACAGGTCAGGTTCAGAAACCTGTTCTTTATCTTTCTATTGGCGCAGATTTTTAAAAATAAATTTATCATTTTATTGTAAAAGCACCACTTTAAAAAAGTGGTGCTTTTTTTTGTCATATCAGTAATAACCCTCCTCTTTATAAGATAAACATAGCTATTGGATATTTTATTAGTTAATGATTAATATTTATTATTTACATATAAAAACTATTTTTTAAATATTTTATTTTTTTTCGTAAAAGATTTTAATAGTTTGTTAAAATGTCTTAACTTAGGAATATCATATTGTAAATGACGTGCAAAACAACAATAAGTTTTGTCGTGATGAGGTAATACGAAATTAACTTATTAAACAAAAAAAGATACATATGGATATACATTAATTTAGCTATTCCTTTTATCCTTGATTTTCCTCATTTTATTCCCCCATGTATTAACTAACCCTTGATACTCTTTTATTTCAACCTAAATATTGTATTATGAAAACACTAATCAAAACTGTGCTTTTAGGCATGGCTGTTCCCCTGTTTGTTGTGTCCGCGATCGGACAAACTCCTCAAAAAAATGACCTCCAAAAATCTAAATGGATAAAGGAAAAACCGAATTTGTATAATCAACAAGGTGGTCAGAATGATGTTGTTCCTGAATTTAATTCCAAGGCCGAAAAGGAGGCTTGGTTCAGTAATAACAACGAAGTAAATCCTAATCAAATTCTTCCTAATGGAGACATTGTTTATCCAAACAAAAAAAACGACTCAAGACAACTTGTTATTTTAGCTGATGAACCTACCTTTCCGGTTTATGTCAGAACAGGCAACCAACAAATCGATGATCAGAATTATGATCAGAAAAAACAGAATTGGATAAATCAAAATCAGGGCAAGTACAACTCTATGGCACTGCCCCCTTCAATACCAATGTCTAAAGAAGAACGTCTTAAATTAGATTTACAACCTCAAAATTAACTGCTATGAAAACTCAAAATTTTATTTGGAAAGCACTCATAGTGGTGCTAATGTTACCCTTTACTCAAGTTTCTGCACAATGCCCTAATAACAATAACCAATATGGTTCTTCAAGTGCCGCTTCATGGTCAGTAGGAGCTCTTAATACTTTATCTTCCTGTATGTACGGTGGAGAATATCGATATGTGTCTGGTTTGCAATCAGGCGGCCTGTATAGCTTCGAAACCTGTGGAGATACAGATTTTGATACGCAAATAACTATCTACGATGCAAGTACTGGAGCGTATGTAGCCTATAACGATGATTTTTGCGGACTTCAGTCAAAAGTTACTTTTACATCTAATGGTAATCCTGTCAGGGTTTTAATTAACAGGTATTTTTGTGGAAGCCAAAGCAGCTGTATGACTTTGCGTGGTACACTCATCTCCGGGCCTTCTTCTGTTGATCCTTGTAATAGTGTTACTTCATTAAGTTGTGGTAGCTCAGGATCTTTCAGTTTAAACGGATCGGGTGCCTGGAACCCACCTGGCCCATGGGGTACACCCGGGGCTGAAGCTGTTTTTAGCTTTACGCCAACTAATACAGGTCTTCACACTATTAATGTTACAAATAGCGGTTATTATGTGGATCTTTTTTATAAGTCTGGCTCATGTAGTGGTTTTGGATGGACTTATGTTGATGATGTATTTTCTTCATCTTCAAATAATATTACCCTTACTGCTGGTGTCACTTACTACTTCCTGATCGATGATGAGAATACTTCAGCAAGCTCAGGATCTGTTACGGTTGCATTTTGCCCGACACCTGCTCCTGATCCATGTAACAGTATTACAGCAATTGCTTCATGTGGTTCCGCAGCCTCATTCAATCTGAGCACTGGAAATGGTGCATGGAATCCACCTGGTCCTTGGGGAACTCCCGGACGTGAGGCAGTTTTCTCATTTACTCCTACTATAAGTGGTGCATATCCTATTCAGGTTACAAATAGTGGATACTATGTAGATCTGTTTTATAAGACTGGTTCATGTAGCTCTTCAGGATGGACATATGTAAGTGATATTTTCACAAATGAAACTAATACAGTAAACTTAACGGCTGGTGTTACTTACCTGTTTTTGATTGATGATGAAAATACTTCAGCAAGCTCCGGTACCATCACGATCGGCTGTCCTTGTATTCCACCTCCAGGAGGAATTGATGGCAGTTATACCTATAATGGTGACTTCTCCATCTCAGGTACTACTGTTGGAGCTTGTAACGATTGTAGTCTCAGATCTTCAAACGACAGGGTTTATGAGATAATTATTCCTTGTGCAAGTACTTATAGCTTTACTACCTGTGGTGGTGCAAGATGGGATACTTATCTTTATCTCAGAACTGCTGCCTGTGGAGGGTCTTCAATTGCTATAAATGATGATGCTTGTGGTCTTCAGTCAAGAGTTACGGCAAATTTACAACCTGGTACTTATTATATCCATGTTGAAGGATGGTCTGCTTTCTCTCAGGGGGCATTTAATCTCAGTGTTTCTAATGCTGCACCTTGTAATCTTTTCGTTGGCCTGAGTGCTGATGTAAAACGTTGTGGATACAATATTTCCTGTAATGGTTCATCCGACGGTTCAATAACTGCCGCATCAAATGGTTGTAACGTTTCTTATGCCTGGTCTAACGGTGCTACGGGACCTGTGGTTAATGGTCTGTCAGCCGGTACATATACGGTTGTTGCTACTGATTTGTTTGGTTGTACTTCCAGTGCATCTGTTACTTTAACAGAGCCGGATCCTTTAGTAGTTGACGCGGGAGCCAATCAGGTTGTTTATTATGGATACGCTCCTATGGCATGTGCTGACCTTTCCGGGTCTGCGACAGGTGGCTGTGCTGCTTATTCTTATGCCTGGTCTTCCGGTGATAATACAGCGGCCTCTACAGTTTGCCCTCAGGTAACAACGGATTATACTTTGGTTGTGACAGATGAAAATGGTTGTACTGCTTCCGATGATGTAACTGTTTGTGCAGTTAATGTTATTTGTTATGCAGGGAACAGTGGTAATCAGAAGGTAGAGATGTGCCATGTTCCTCCGGGGAATCCTTCAAATGCTCATACTATTTGTATTAATGCAAGTGCGGTTCCTGCTCATCTCGCAAATGGAAGTGTTTTGGGTGCTTGTGGAGAACTTGCTTCTGTATGTGGTTCGTCCTCTATGAGGGTAGCTAATTTTACAGATGATGAAGCTTTGCCTGCTATTAGTATGAAAGCGATTCCTAATCCATTCTCTGATAACTTATCTGTTTCTGTGACATTCCCGGACAAAGGGGATTACTTCCTTGTTCTTCTTGATGTTCATGGTAGAGTAGTTAAAAACATCTACTCCGGTCAGTTTGATGCTATGGAAAATAGAATGATCGATGTAAATACCGATAATCTGGCTCAAGGTGTCTATATTCTCAGTGCAAGTGATGGATCTGGGTTTGTTGGCGAAACGCAAATGATTGTCAAAAAATAATGATTAACTAAAGGGTGGTTTCCACTGCTCTTTTTTGTTAAAATATCAGATTATACTCAATCAGGAGATATCCAACAAGTGGATATCTCCTTTTTGATTTTTCTACTGCATGTAGTAACCCTAATTCCGGTATAGGTTTGTAGTCATTTTTTACCTGGTTTAATAACGCCCAACACTTTTTTACTCTGAATAATAATTATCTTTTTCTTATTTTTTAAAATGGTTCTTTTTATCGTTTTTTGATTGTTATAAGGATGAATGAATTGCTTGGGTTTGTTAGTTTAAAGTTTCTTTGTTAAGGAATAAATTGCCTTTTATTATTTTATTTAAAGTATAATTTTTTTTATTGCTATATATTGCGATAGTTTGTTAAAAAGTGTTATATTGGGAATATCATACTGTATAACCCCATTTGTGCAGTATTAGGTTTTGTTAAAATTCTCGCTAATCCTATTTTATTTGTTAATTTAAATTTATGTGTATGGACAAACAATAATACTCTATACCTTTCAACCCTGCCTTATATTCTCGCCCCTTCTGTGTATTAACTGACCCTTAATACCCGATTAATTCAACCTAAATTTTGTATTATGAAAACACTAATTAAAACAATGCTGTTGGGCATTTCTCTGCCCTTCTGTGTGCTCTCGTCCTATGGTCAGACTACTCAAAAAAATGACCTTCAAAAAAGAAAATGGATTAAAGATCAGACTGCTTTATACCTTAGTCAGGGTGGTCAGTCTGATGTCGTTCCGGAATTTTCAACCAAAGAAGAAAAAGAGGCTTGGTTCGCTAACAACAATTCTCTGAATCCTAATCAAATACTGCCCAATGGAGATGTTGTTTATCCTGATAAAAAAAATGAAGTCAGACAACATGTGATCTTTGCTGATGATTCAACATTTCCTGTTTACACTCAAACCGGAAATCAACAACTTGACGATCAGAATTATGATCAGAAAAAACAAAACTGGATAAATCAGAATCAGGATAAGTACAATTCAATGGTACAATCTCCTTCGTCTCCTTTGTCCGTAAAAGAACGCCTCAAATTTGATTTACAACCACAAAATTAACTGCTATGAAAACTCAAAAAAATATTTTGAAAGCACTCGTAGTAGTGCTGCTGTTTACCTGTACCAGGGTATCAGCTCAATGTCCGAATACCAATACTCAGTATGGCAGTTCTGCTGCTCCCACTACTATTGGTACTCCAGTTGTTCTCTCTACTTGTTTATATGGTGGTGAATATCGCTATGTATCTAATATGCAGGCAGGATCTTTATATAGTTTTGAAACTTGTGGAGATACTGACTTTGATACACAAATAACTGTTTACGATGCTGCAACCGGAGCCTATGTTGCATATAATGACGATTTTTGTGGCTTACAGTCAAAAGTACAGTTCATTTCAAACGGAAACCCTGTACGTGTTTTGATAAATAAGTATTCTTGTACTTCTCAAAGTAGTTGTATGACACTTTCTGTTACCCGGGTTTCGGGCCCTTCTGCCGTGAATCCTTGTAATTCCATATCACCTCTGACTTGTACAAATACGGGTTCTTTTAATCTGAGTGGCTCAGGTGCCTGGAATAGTCTGGGGGGACCATGGTCGACTCCAGGAGAAGAAAAAGTATTCTCATTTACTCCGGTTCTTTCAGGTTCACATGATATTGCTATTACTAATAATAATTATTATGTAGATCTTTATTACAAAACCGGATCATGTAGTTCTTCAGGATGGACTTATGTAGACGATATTTTATCTTCTGCCACTAACTCATTGGTTTTAACCGCTGGAGTAACTTATCTCTTTTTAATTGATGATGAGAATACAACTGCAAGTAGTGGTACTATTTCTGTTACCTGCCCTACTCCTGCTGCTGATCCTTGTAATTCTATCACTGCTTTGACTTGCGATGTTAATTCTGGCTTTTCTTTAAATGGTAATGGTGCGTGGAATCCTCCTGGACCATGGGGAACTCCCGGAGAGGAACAGGTTTTTTCTTATACTCCTAGCTTTTCAGGGGCTTATGATATTCAGGTTACCAATAGTGGATATTATGTCGATTTGTTTTATAAAAGCGGCAGTTGTAGTTCCAGTGGATGGACTTATGTTAGTGATATCTTTACTAATGAAACCAATACGGTTAACTTAACTGCTGGAGTAACTTATCTGTTTTTGATAGATGATGAAAACACGTCTGCAAGTTCAGGAACAATTAATGTCTCATGTCCTTGTATTCCTCCTCCCGGAGGTGTAGATGGGAATTATGCTTATAACGGTCCATTTACAATTTCAGGTACTACTGTCGGGGCTTGTGACGATTGTAATTTAAGGCCTTCTAAAGACAGGGTTTATTCCGTTGATATTGCTTGTACCGGTTCTTACACTTTCACAACCTGTGGTGGAACAAGCTGGGATACTTATCTATATCTCAGAACTGCTCCTTGTGGAGGGACCTCAATAGCATTGAATGATGATGCTTGTGGATTGCAATCCAGCCTTTCTGCTTATTTGCAACCCGGTACGTATTATATTCATGTTGAAGGATTTTCTTCTTCTTCACAAGGTACCTTTAATCTCAGTGTTTCCGGAAATCTGGATGAGCCGGTTATCGGTACTGTGGTCGGACCTGCTGCTGTATGTGAAAATGAATCCGGTGTTGAATATAGTGTCTCCGGAGATTTTAGTTCATATAGCTGGTCGGTTCCGTCTGATGCCACTGTTACTTCAGGTGCAAATACCAGTACTGTTATGGTCGCTTTTGGCGCTCTTTCCGGAGTAGTTTCTGTGGTGGCTTCTAATAATTGTGGAACCAATTCTTCATCTATGAATGTTCAGATAAATCCTACGCCACAATTTAGTACTTCTGTAGTTGATGTATCCTGCTTTGGAGGATCGGATGGTTCAATAACTGTCTCTGCTTCTGTGGGAACCTCTCCTTTTTCTTATATGATGAATGGACAGTCTCAGGCTTCCGGCTTGTTTGATGGTCTTTCTGCTGGTACTTACAGTATTGCTATAATGGATGCAAATGGTTGTACTTCTGAATCTGAAGATATTGTAGTTAACGAACCTACTCTTCTTGAATTGGATTTAAGTGGTTGTTCCAATGTTTATCTGGGCTTAGGAATTCAGTATGCTTGTGCTACTATTGATGGAGCTGCTTCGGGTGGAACCCCGGGCTATACTTATCTGTGGTCTAATGGGGAAGTAACTTCTTCAATTATTGTTTGTCCTGATGCTACTACAGATTATACTTTAGCAGTTACAGATGCAAATGGTTGTGTAACGACAGCTTCCTGGACTGTTAATGTGCTGGATATTACTTGTACACCTCATGCGAGCTCAAGTTCAAGTTCACATTCTTCTCATTCTCAATCCAGTCCTGTGAGTTCCGGAATTAGTTATCCGAGTGATCCAAGTTGTCCTTCTGTTTCTTCTCACTCAAGTTCAGGAAGTGGTTCAGGAAGTGGCTCAGGAAGTGGCTCAGGAAGTGGCTCAGGAAGTGGCTCAGGAAGTGGC
>CAJQOX010000056.1 GCA_905480075.1 uncultured Aureispira sp.
TTGAGCACCTTTTAAAACCAAACTCAAATCAAAGATACCCTCCTTTAAATTATCCGATAAACCTGCTTTAGCCTCAAAATCAGCAATATAATTTTTCTCATGAGCATAAATATATACAGACCTTTCAATGCCGCTCAGGCGCCAAAAATCCTGACATTGCAAATAGGAGGCATCCGACCAACGGAAAACTTCCAGTGCTACCTGATTCTTTCCTTCATTAACAAAGTCCGTGATATCAAATTCCGCCGGTGTCTTTGATCCTTGAGAATAACCCACTTTTTTTCCATTAATCCAAACATAAAAAGCGGAGTTGACGGCAGCGAAATGAATGACAATACGCTTGGTTCTCCACTGCTTGCTAATTTCAAAATCTCTCTTATAATATCCAATTTCATTTATTTTATCCGGAATAGCAGGAGGGCTTTTCTTTTGGAATGCATAGGAAGTATTCACATATACCGGATAACTATTACCCTGCATCTCCCAGTTTGATGGTACGGGAATAGGGTCCCATTTTTCTGTGTTTTGACAACAATAACCGGGAAGCCTGTTTTTTATCCCTTTAATCCATTTAAATTGCCATAATCCGTCCAAAGAAAGATAATTGTTAGATTTTCGAATGTCACTGATTAAAGCGATTTGTTGATTTTCGAAAGGGAAAAAATCAGCACGAGGGGCACATTTATTTATTTCTATTATAGCAGGATTCTCCCAATCATGTTGTTGGGCATCTACATCTAGACATAAAAAAATAAGAAAAAAGATAAAGAGGAGAATTTTCATAATGGTTGCAGATGTTTAAGATCTGCAAAAATAATGAAATTTATGAAATCATAGAGAATATGAGGGGAGGAAAGATAAGAGGTTAAATAATATCTGACTATTATTTAACCTCTACTCAATTTTTCATCTTCGCCCGGATCAAGTGATTGACTAGAAAAACTGACTTCCTTTCTTAACACAAAAGGGAACGGAGTACATCTTGATAACATCTTCATGTTTTTTCGCTTTTGTGATGTTAAAAATGTTCTTGGGGTTAAAAGGGTTTTAAGGTTTAGTTGTTTAATTAAAAAGGTTCCTTTAAGGGTATAGATGTAATATTACGTTGTTCTAAATTGTTTTTCATTGACATTTGTCAATAAAACTAATATTTTTTAAAAAAGATTGATTTTTTTTGATAAAATGAACAAAAACGACCATCCTTTTTGAAGAATAGTCGCTTTTAAAGGTTAATTATATATTTTTTTTAATTAATGGGAGATAAGTACCTTATTACTTTTTATTACTTTTCCCTTGCTGTTTCGTAGTGTTAGAATATAGGTGCCTTGGGTAAGGTGGTCAATATTCATAATAGTACTGCCTTCTGAATGAATGTTATCTGCTTGCATAACGATCCTGCCATACAGATCACTTAGAATAATATTATTTGATTGATCAGATGTCTTAAATGAAACACGGAGGAATGATGAGGCGGGATTAGGCCCTGAAATTAATTCCAACGTTTCCTCATTATTTAATTTGTCTGTGTTTAAGGCAATATCGCAAGCCTGAATATCAAATCCCTGAGGAGATATACCATTACATCCGTGCGAATCCATAACCATTATTTTATGTGTTCCACTGCTTAAAGAATTGAAAGTACCATCATTACTGCTGAATGTGGTGTTCGTGCTTAGGTTCTCAATGATCATGGTATAGGGTGCCGTTCCTCCTGTTGCATACAACTCAGCTGAAGCATCTTCTGCAATACAGCTTTCTTCACTTACAGCAACAACCGTTGCAGCAACCTGTGCAGGGTCTGTGATCTCTATAGTAGATGTAGCGGTACATCCCTGCGTATTGCTAACCGTAACGGTATAATTTCCGGAACACAAATTGGAAATTGAAACGGAAGTATCTGAATTGCTCCAATAAATAGATTGTAAAGTAACAGAGGTGTCAGTATGAACTGTGGCGGAACCGGTACATTCACCATAGCATATCGGATTGGTTCGTACCGTGTTTATGTCAAAGCTGTTGTTGTCAGAAATAATTACAAAGGTGTCAAGTACGGGTGAACATCCGTAGCTGTCATCTACCCAAAGAAAATAGGAACCGCTTGCAAGGTCATTGAAAACGCCGCTGCTGTTACTTAATGTCTGTCCGTTTGACCAATTCGTAATCTGATAATTATAGGGAGAAACCCCGTTTGATGCTGCTAAAACTATAGAACCATTATTCGAAAAACATTGGTTATCCTGTGTTGAAATTACCTGTAAATCTATAGAATCACATGGAGGTATCGGTGCATTTACATGAATTGAAAAAGTATAGGTGTTTTGTCCGACCAAAGGACAGTAATCATCTCTGACATTTACTGTGAATACATGCAGACCGGTATCGGATGCCGCAGGTGTCCAGCAAAAGGTAGCCATGTTAAAGGCAGGGGCTGTCAGAAAAGTTGCATTGGCAATTCCTGCATTCCAGGCAATTGATGTATTCTGTCCCAAATCATTATCAGAGGAGAAAATATCAAAACACAACATATTGTCCGCTGTGACAGAAGCATTGTAATTTGTTGTACTATCAATACCACTTAACACAGGAAGGTTATTTGAACAGTTGGTAACATTGAATTGAATATCCCTGACCACTGAACCAATCTTAACGCCGTTTCTGTATTCTTCCACCATTACACACAAAATAGCTACCTGCGCAAATGAGGGGGTAAAGGAAATGGCACCGGTTATTGAATCTATGCTAAGACCGGAATGAGTCACTAAGGGGTTTGTACCTGAAAAACCAGCGGCATAATTTATACTGTGATTTACTTTGTCCATACAATCTGTAATAGAATATACCAAGTCATCTCCGTCAGAATCTGAAGCACCGTGATTATATATAACCGGCTGACCTACACAACCGAAAGGGACAGGTACATTGGTGAAGACCGGAGAATTATTGCAGGTATTGGTATTGTCAATGTAGGTTTCTACATATATTTTATTTCCGAAACTCGCCGCTAGTGTTGTTATCGTATAATTCCTGCAACAGTACTTGAAACTTATTTTTACATCGGAACAGTTGGCAGGAAGGGAAAGAATTCCTGAATTTTTGTATTCCTCCACTCCATAGATACCGGTTCCTCCGTTACAGACACTGCCACTGATGCCATTGCAGGTAGGTGTAATATCGGTGACGGTGTTCTGTTGAAGGTTGATTGAACCTGATCCACAAGACCCTACCCATTCAATTATTGGAGAAACAGGTGCATTTGATCCGTTGCAGTCTCTGTAAAAAGAAAGAAAGACTTCGTACTGATTGTTTCCTAGGCACTTGTAGGTGAGGTCCATTCCCATAATGTGAGATGCATCTGCCTTGCTAGAAAAGAGTAGGATAATTGCTGTGATTGTAATTTGAAAGTTTGTTTTGATAGTTTTCATTTTGTGTAATTTCTTTGTTGTTTATAGGTTTTGTTTGTAAATGGCATAATTATCCCTATCTGATAGTTATCCATTATCTTTAAATTGATAAAAATCAGTTTTTAATATTTTAATTATCAGCTATTTATTATTGAAAAAGTAAAAGCTGCCTGTGTTTCCGGGATGGGGTAGATTTTCCGGATTTATTAATTAATTTTAAATTGACAAATTTTGGGGAAATTGCAATTTAACCAACAGCTAACTTTATTAATTATGAAAAGAAATAAAATGGTTTAAGGGAGTAGTTTCCCGGCTTATCGCCTTTCATATTATAAAGTTAAGGCATTCATCAGGCCGGTTCATTGACGATTGTCAATTACTGAAAAAATAGCTGTAATTCTCTGATAAATAATATCAAAAAGAGCTTGGGGCTACCAATTAAACTCAGTTTTTACACTTTTTAGCTTCACATAAAACAAAAAATCTGTAACCAAATACCAAAGGCTTACCTTTCGTTCTGATTACAGATTTATTATGATGTTATCAGGGATTTTCCTGACAGGACCTGTTTATTTTGCAGCTTTGGCAATATGTTCCTCCAGTTCTTCCTCATCACCTGACTTATACCCTGTGTGCTTATATATAATATTACCTTCGGCATCCAAAAGTAAAGTATAAGGGCAGGAGTTAAAGCCGAGAGACTGATAGGCAGAATTATCTGGATTGCAAAGAATATCATAATCCCAGCCTTTAGTATCCACTACACCCTGTACCTTAGGCTTAGTACGTGAATTATCCATACTTACTGCAATAAATTCAATATCGTAATCATTCTGCCAATCTTCGAGGTAATCAGAATTGATGTTATCGAGTTCTTCCTTACAGGGCTTGCACCAGGTAGCCCAGAAGTTGACTACAGTAATTTTGCCTTTTTTCTCTACATATTCCTTCAGGTTTACTTTCTTGCCATTGAGTTTTTCCATGGTTAATGAACCCGGCAGTTTTTTCTGAGCGTAAGAAGAGGATACTAACAATAAAAGCGCTAAACTTGTTAAAAGGTATTTTGAGAATTTCATAGTTAAATATGTTTATAAATTGTTTGATGGCAGATATTCAATAAATATGACCAAATATATATAATTACAAATGTCTTATTTCAATTGCTGTGCCAAGTTAGTAATTTTTTTTAACTTTTAGTTAAACTTATTAATAAATGATGATACTTTCATATCTTGAATCGCACAGAAAATACAATATAGTTTAAATTTATTAAAATTTGAACATTGATTATTCAAAGAAAGTACTATTTTTGACTTTATAATCAAGAATGTTTATTCATACATTCATATTTTATTTTTTATATAAACACCAAATCATGAGTTTCAGAAAAATACTCTTTCTTATAATATTCATAGTATCTGTGAGTTTACAGGCACAGGATGGTGGTAATAAGTTCGGAACATTAACCGGGGATTTTGAAACTCAGAACAGTTTTTTTATCCGGGATTCTATCATAGGGGCAGCGAATACTCCTCAGTATGACCGTCAGAAGTTTGGCACGAACAACTGGATGACTTTAAATTACAGCATCATGGGCTTTGATATAGGTGTCCGTTTTGATGCCTATTACAATTCTAACCTTATCGACCCACTCGATTCCTATTCTGCATTGGGTCTTGGTCGTTGGCATATACGTAAAGAGATTCATGGTTTAGATATAACGGCAGGCTATTTTTATGATCAAATAGGCAACGGGACTATATTTCAGGCTTTTAATGCAAGATATCTTCCCATCGACAATGCGCTTGTAGGTGGCCGTCTGATTTATAAGATTAATGAGAACTGGCAGGCAAAGGCCTTTGTAGGGCAACAAAAAATGGTAGAGAAACAGTTAAACCTTTTTGATAACTATCAGCCTATCATTGCCGGTGCAGCTATAGATGGTTTTATTCCTGTAGGCAAAGAACAACAATTAACATTGTCTCCGGGGGCAGGTGTTATTCGACGTACACTGGATGATGTAAGTATGAATCAGATTGCTACCGATATCAGCTCCTATTTGCCTGAAGATGTTTTTGTCCCTAAATATACTATGTATGCCGTTTCTGTATACAATACTTTAACCTGGAAGGGGTTGACCTGGTTTGTGGAAGGAGCCTACAAAACCAATGAGGCGGTAAATGCAATGAATCCTAGGGGAGTGCTTGAAGACAAAGCGGGGACCAATATATATACATCCTTAGGTTATTCTACCAAAGGTTTTTCAATCCTTGGTCAGTATAAGCGTACGGATCATTTTATTATGCGAACGTCTCCTCTACAGACTTTAAATATGGGCTTATTATCTGTATTACCTCCTATGGCCCGTCAAAATACTTACCGATTATCATCCAGGTATAATGCAGCCACTCAGGATGTAGGAGAACAGGCAGGACAGTTGGATATCACAGTAGTTCCTATCAAGAAGAAACTGACTATTAATCTAAATTTGTCAAACATCTATACCCTTGATTCGATTGAAGGGAAAACCGGGGACGAAAAGTTTCTTCTGTATCGTGAAGTAAACCTGAATGCACTGTGGAAGGTCAGCAAAAAAATTAAATTGATTGCAGGCTTTCAGTTTCAGCAATACAATCAGGAACGATATGAACAAAAACCGGGGGTGCCGATCGTACAGACACTTATTCCCTATGCTGAATTACGGATAAGAATGAAAAAAAGGAAATCCCTGCGTGTAGAACTTTCTTATATGGCCACCGAACAGGATTATGGTTCCTGGGCTTATGCACTGGCAGAGTTTAATGTTAAAAATTTCTCATTCTGGGCATCTACAATGATAAATGTAATTCCTAAAAAATATAAAAAAGTAGAAGTCTTTTATGAATTTGGTGCGAATTACACGCACAAGGGGAATAAATTCGAAATTGGTTACAAGCGGCAGGTAGAAGGGATAGTGTGTACCGGCGGTGTATG
>CAJQOX010000057.1 GCA_905480075.1 uncultured Aureispira sp.
TTTTTTAGCCTGTCCTTCATAGTATTCCATGGCTTCTTTTGTGGTCTTGTTTTTAATTTCCTGATCCAAAAAGAAGGTTCGTTCATAGAGATAATGAATGTGCATATAGCCCAGATGATCTGCCTCCAGATATTTTTTTTCATCACTACTTTCCTTTGCTCTTTTCAACAACTTCTTATAATCAACAGCCAGTTCTTCATCAATAAATGAAATCGCTTTAGTGATCATCGTATTCATCTTAGGGTCTTCTTTAATGTCTTTAACTCCCAGTTTGTCGAGATGTCCCATTCCCTCTACAATATATTGTGTAATATACCAGCTGTGAATTCCTCCGGGCATCCAGCCAAAACCACCGTTCGCCATTTGTCTTTCAGCCATCTTGTCCCTGGCTTTTGACAGTTCATTACTCATTCTGTTGAGGTCGAACAATACACCAACATTTTTTTTCTGAACTTCTTCACTTTGAGCAGCCAAAACCCATGGAGTTTCTTCGAGCAGGGCATATTTCAATTCCTGATTTTTCGAAAGATTACTTTTCAGCGCTTCTGTATCGATGTTTTTCCACTGATCAAAAACCCTTTTGACCTTAGGATGTGAATTGGCTACACTTGATGCCAGGCTGTTGGCATAATATCTGGAGAATACCTGTTCGGTACATTCATAGGGGTATTCCATCAGATAAGGCAAAGCCTGTATAGCATACCATGCGGGATTTTGTGTAAATTCCAGCGTCAGTTTATGGTTACGCATAGTGGTAGATTTACTGACTTCTTGCATGCGTTTGAACACGAACTTTTTCGTCGTCTTCCCTCTTATGGGCAGCGGCTGCGTCTCAGTTACCATCATGCGGTTGGTCAATACAGGAAGGGCAGCTTCTTCTCCGTCCGAGAAGTTGCCGGCTTTGGCAACCACCCTGTGTGTAATAGCCGAAGTCCAACCGTCCGGAATCTTTAATTTCCATACGAGCGGGGCCGACTGTTTGCCTTTAGCTTCAAAGGGCAATGTGGCTGCATTATTGCCAAATTCAGTATCTATTGGTTTCATACTAATGGCATCAAAAAGCTGCAATTTTGCATTTCCTTTCATCAGCGAATCAGTCATGTTGCTTACCTTGGCGGTAAAATAGATTTCATCATTCTGTCTAAAAAACCTCGGTGCATTCGGCATAAGCATCAGGTCTTTCTGAGTGAGCACCTCTTTGTTGCTAATTGCAGTTTGTAATTCTTGAGTATGGGCCATCAACATAAATTTCCATTTGGTCAATGCCTCATTCATAGTAAATTTGATAATCACATTGCCTTCTTCATCTGTCATCAGGTCGGGATAGAAAAACACGGTCTCATTCAGGTTGGTTCTGACTTTCACATCGTCTAAACCTTCCTCATTATCTTCCGATTGCTCAGGGGCACCCTCTATCACATCAGCAACTCCATTTTTGCTGTCTTTTACTAATGTTTCCTTAACTTTTTTTTCTGATATTTCCTCAGCAAATGCTTCTTCTTCCATTTCCATATCATCTGCCATTAGTTCTTCCCTTACAGAACCTACATTATGCATCCTGTCCCCTCTACTTCTGTAGTAATCATACTCATAAAATGAAAAGCCATGCCAGTTCAAATTTTTATAGCCTCTGGTTTTTCCATAAACATTGGTATTCCAGTTGTATTGCATCAAGTTGGAGTAAACCTGCTGAAAATTGTTGTTAGCATTAATCCTAAGACTTCTGTAGTTTGACCGGTGTATATTTATGTTCCAGTAATTAGCAGCAAAGGCATCAAGGGAGGCATCGTACATCCCCGCCAGCAATTCTGCTGCTACTTTATCTCCCTTTGGGCCACTGATCTTAATTTTCCATTCTTCCTTCTGTCCGGGATACAATTTATTTCGGAAAGTTGCATATTCTATCTTCAGGTCTTTATTTGTCCAGGGGACATGAACTGTTCCTCCTTTGGTATAAAACCTTCCGTTCTGAACGGATGTAAGGTGAAAATGCAAATTCCCCCGGTGTTTTTCTTCTACCTTGATGCTGAACTGCTTTCTGCCTTTTGGCTGCACCCATTCTTTTTGTACGATTTTATTGTCGTGTTCCACTTCGTAAAGGACCCACGCATTTTTGTTAAAGCTACCAAAATCTATTATGACGGTAGAATCGGGTTCTACATTATAAATGTTTTGACTTGAAACATATAGCGCGTCATTCAATGCAGTTTCTTTTTCATTTGCACCATAGAGGGTAAAAAACTTAGTAATCTCAATAGGATTGCCGAATTTATCGGCTGTATTTAAAGTCAGCTTATATTTCCCCTGTTCCCAGGTGTCGAGTTTATCTATTACCAGTTCCTTTGATTTCTCAGTGTCAAACTCTTCAGACAAGACTTCTTTTACTGTTTTCCATTCACTAATTTTATCCTTATTCTTCCAGGCATAATCCGGGAATTTTTCATGGAATTTCTTTTCGTCCATCAAATGATAATCCGGGGCAGACCAGTATCTCTTTTTATATACAGTTCCGGGTGTTTTCAGCAATTCTATCTTAATAACACCCTTGGCAGCTTCATATTGATAATTCAGGTTTTTACTGCTAATTTTAAAAGGTTTTGCCGCATTCTTGTTCACAATTTGTGGAATAGCCATAGAAATATCCAGACCAATATACCCCACTCTGACAGCACTGGTAGAACTATGTGTTTCTCCGGTGATATCTGTTACAGTGGCTTCCACAGTATAAGAAAACTCCGGGTTTCTGTCTTTGGGTATAGATTTATCGGCAATAGCTATGAAATCAATTGTATAATGCCCTTTTTCGTCGGTAGTGGTTTCACCAAAAGTAATCTCCTGTTTGCTTTGATTATAGCTGTTGTACCAGCCCCAGCGCCAGTTCCAATAGGGAAATCTTGCCTGTCGGTACACCCTGTACTGCACCTTGGCACCATCAATATTACTACCTGCATAGGCCTTTGCATCTCCTTCCACCCTGACCGTATCCTCTATTTTGTAGGCTTGTTTTACCGGAAGGGCAATGACCTCAAATTTCGGACGTTTGTATTCCTCTACCCGGAAATATTTGCTACTTCCACTGTTTAGATCGGTGATCTGCATCTGTCCCATCAGGCCACCGGCAGGTGCAGTAAAAGAACCATTAAAAGTTCCGAATTCATTAGTAGTGACTTCAATTTTTGTGACAGACTGATAATTGGCATCATAAAACTCAACTGTACGTTTATCACCTTTAACTAGTTCAGGATTTTTTCCGTCGGTCATCTGATCGATCACCAGCCCTTTGAAATAAACTATCTGACCCGGTCTGTAAATAGCCCTGTCAAGAAAAAAAGTAGTACGTTGAGTCAACCTGTGTTTTTGTGGCCTGCTATTATAATAAGATTCATCGAGGTACAGTACTTCTCCTTTTCTTGACAATTTAACAGTAAAATTATTGCGGTAATAAGATTGTTTTTCCTGATAATCCTGGCTTTTGAAATAGCCATCCTTGTCAGACAAGACTGTATGTACCTTTATTTTTTCATATTTACGAAGCAGGCTATTGTATTTGGAAATAAAAAATTCTGCCTTAATGTCTTGTAAAGGCTTGCCATTGTTTCGGTCTGTGACATAGAACTCATAAGTATTTTTCTGTCTTCTTGAGCTGATTGCAAGGTCAGAAACATAGAACATAGAATAAGTTATTCCATTATTTACGTTGGAAAATTCCTCATCAGCAGAAACTACCAGAATATATTGGCCGTTTTTAAGGGCCGGAATAGAAAATTCAGCATGATGTTTTTGATAATCTCCCCCATCAATTAATTTCTGAGACCATTTGAAAGCTCCTTTAAGTTTATTCAGATAGCGAATTTTTTCATGATTGTATTTTTTGCTGAAAACGGTATACTGTTCCTTATTTACGGGGATTGCCTTCAAATATATTTTGTCCAGGTTTTTATAACTGATAAGTCCCAGCATAGGCAGGTCAATACTATTTACTTTTTCAGTTCTGACCTTCATAGTCCTGCTTTTGATATTATTCATCAGGGCTTTACAATTCCAGGCCCCAAAGCTTTCGGGAAATTTTTCAACCGTTGCTTCACAGATTTCGTAGGCTTGTTTTATTTCCCATCTGTTCTTTTCACCATTTAACGGACTATAAGACTGTCCTTTTTGATTATAATACAGCGCAATTTTATGACTAATTTCAGCCGAAGAAGGATATTTTTTATACCGTTCTTTCAGTTCCTCCAGACTTTTTAGATAAAGTGCTTGTTTATCTTCAAGTATAGATTTTGTTTTGACGAAATTCAAACGCTTCAGTTCCACATCTATATAGGCTGCAGGGTCCTCATCCCCCATGTGAAAAGACAGAAGCTTCTGAAAGCAGACCAAGGCCTGAAAAGAGGCTGACAGGCTGTCTTTGGCTTGTAGCTTTCTTTTTACAAAGCTGCCGCCATCAGCAAAATCCATTTCTGATTCGAGATAAAATTTGTACGCGGGTTTTGTCAGGTAGTATTTGTCGGAAATAAAAAAGTCCAGCGCCCTCTGTGCCAGAAAATCGTAAAGAGTAGGTCTGAGGTCTTCAATATCTCTGCCATTGTATACAATAGCACCAAATTTGTCAATATTGATTTTCTTAGTTGTCTCGTTTTCTATACTTGCCTGATACAGGTCGTAACTTTTCTGAGTAATTTTTGAAATATCCCAGGTGCGAATATCTTTCTGTTCAAAGTCTTCAGTAGTTGTTCTGTTCTGAAATTTGTAAACATGAGATTGAAGATACCTGTCGTACATTTCAGCAAGCATTGATTGCAGTATTGTTTTTACAGGATAAGAGGCAGTTTCTGCTTCTCCCTGAAATCTGTAGATCGCCTTCACCAAACCGTCTTCTTCCAACCTGGCTTTAAATTTATTCAGAACAAGTAAAGCCTTGATACGCTGACCGTCTTGCACAGGATTATCATTATCCTTCAGAATTTTATCATAAAGCTTTTCCGTCAACTCCAAAGCAGTTTTTGGCAGCGATTCATTTTCAGCTTTTTTTATGGCTTCCCATTCCTTTTTATAATCGTTCTCTGTCTGTGCTTTAATATTTTGTTGGAAAACGGAAAGAATAACTATTAGAATTGCAATGAATAACTTTTGCATTTTTGTGGTTTTAATTATTTAATTATCGGATATTAAGATTAAATAGATTATAAGAGATTCAAAAAACCTGCCGCTTCTATCAGATGATAATTGCCTTTGCAGTATATCACCTCTATATCATAGGCATATTTCTTGTCGTCTGCATTGTCAAGCATGATTCTGTAAAATTGTATTTGTGCGGATAAGCCTTCAGAATAGGGAGCCTCTTTCTCCATGTTGAAACCTGCTGATTTAAAAGCCTGTTTGTTTATTTTGATTTGTGTGGCTAAGCCGCTGCCGAAAAAGGCGTTGATTCGTTGTTTTCTGCTCATTTCTTTCCTGCTGATACTTAGCCTGCCTTGTTTGGTAGACAAAAATGCCTTTGTCTTTGCAGCATCTTTTCCTTTCGAACTATTGAGCAGATCAAATATCAAAGCATCATTATTCAACATACTTAACATACTGTCTTCGTCCCCGGTCTTCAGACTTTCTACGATCTGCTCAACCATTTTATCCATTGAACTAAAGGCTTTGTAATTTTCTGCATGATAGTCTATATCACTGCAGGCAGAGAGGCTGTAACAAAAAACAAGCAGTATCATTCTCATTGTGGTGTAAATTTGGTGTGTTTTGTTTTTATTAATGTTTATTATTTTTTTGAGGGTTCAATACAACTCTGTTCAAACATATGGAATCATTTTTTTTAATCTCCAGCTCAAAAGTGCCCCTGTTTTTATTTAACACCTCAGATTCTTTATTGCAAAAGCCTCCGCGATTTATCTCTTTAATAAATACAGAAATTTTATTATCGTTTCTGAATTTATAAGTTCCTTCAACCTTTGTAAAGCAGTCATTGCCACATTGAGCCCGATAAAAGCCATGAAAGCTGCCATTTTCATCAAAACGGACGAAAGTTCCAAACTGAAACCTGGCTTTTGAATCTATGGGCGTCAGTTTATAAACCGATGTTTCCGGGTTTACAAAGGCATTGCCATTGATCCTCCAGGTACCCTTCAAAGGGTTTATGAGATATGTTATGTGATCCACAGGCTCAGGCAGAGAACAATTGACAAAGAAAACAGTGTTTGTAATAATTAAAAAAAATAAAAATTTCATTGGTGGTGGTTTAAAAGAAAATACCCTGAGGGTTTAGCGGTATTTTATTTCTGAAATATAAATAAAAAAAGTCAAAGTGCGTAATGCCCTCTGACCTTATAGATGTAATTTATTTATTTTTTGGTGTGTTTAAAATTTTTACTATACAAATTTCATTTCTTAACAACTGCCAATGTCTTTAGTTCTCCTTCCCGTATTATTTTTATAAAATATATTCCCGGTTCAGCCTCCGAAATGTCTATATCTCCATTCGGTTGAATCAACTGTTTTATTATCCGACCGCCGGAAGTATAAATTATCATCTCCTCTATGAAATCGGAACTTTCTATTCTTAGTATCCCGCTTGTAGGATTCGGATATATTTTCAACTGATCCTCTTCTTTTGTCTCAGAAATATTAGTAATGTATTGAGTAATGCCCCTGTATTGCTGAAAGACAGCTTGTTGGGTTCCGTTTTTATTAGAAAACCTAACTCTTACTTTACCTGTGTCAGAAGAAAGCATCAGAGGATCTGTAAAAAAATGCATAGAAAAATCTATTGTATCGCCTGCAGGTACTATTACCGACACCGTATCCTGTGTGGGCGGCAAACAAACAGTAACACACATAGAGGAAGTCCAGGAAGGGGAAGGCATATCATTTAAAACCCTGCGGATAAAAATTTCCACTCCGTCACTGCTTGTATTGATAAATTCACCAAATAAATCCAGAATAGCCCCCGGTGGTCCATATTCCGTGGAACTGCCTTTCATCTGAAAATCAAAACTGCCTGTAAGTCCTGTTACCGGGTTGCAGTTCCCTGAATTTACTCCAAGCAAGCTGTCTACATCGCACCAAATATTTGTAGCAATACCGTTGGGCGGATTTGAATTGCTGAACCAGTTATGGTAGACAAAAACTACTCCGTTGGTGTCAACGAGATAGGCATTATTGGGGCCATCATAATACTCCCACCACTCATTGCAGGGACCGTCAATATAGACAGGAACATTCACGGAACAGGAATATATTGGCCGGTACCAACTCCATTTAAAAGTCTGCAACTATCGCCTTTCTTTCTCCGTAGGTACTTGGCTGTAAATAGGGTGGATTGGTCGGGCTGACATTGCCACTTGACGGCATCGGGCTTCCGGTAGGATGTGCTTCGACTGTATACACTACAAAACATTCTATCTGATTTCCGAATTGTGCCGCTACCCCATTGAGTTCAGACATATGGTTTCTGAAAATCGGGCAGGTATAACTTCCGGAAACGATCAGTGCCTTTTTTCCAGCGTTCAGCACATCGGAGAGGACAACAGAGTCCCCGTTAATATCGAATAATTTAAAATCTGCCATTGTATCACCCGATGCTACCGGCACCCAGGCATTCCCTTGAGTTCTTGGTACAATAGTACATACCGAGTCATTGTCATTTGGAAGTGAGTTGATTCCGATCATTGGCTTCAGTTGCACCTGAGCTATTGTGACGGCACTAAAAAAGAGTGCAAAAAAAAGCAGTTCAATTTTCTGCAGAATATCTTTTGAGGGAATTGTCATTTTCTGAAATTTTGGATGAGTGATAAATTTCCTTTGTATAAAAAACCTGATTAATCTGTTTTATAAATCCGGAAATATAATAATCAATTAATTATACAAATATCGTAATAGTCTGAATAAAAGTCAAGTATAAAAACAACGTTTTCAACCAAAAGCATAAGAAATTCAGCCAATTGACAAAAAAACTAAGTGAATGACTTTCAAATAAAAGCGAACAAAAAAGTTTTCTTAAATTTCACCAAATGGGCAGAAAAAAAAAAGCCATAAGTTATAAAACTTATGGCTTTCAAGAATACAGATCAAAGGTTAATTACTTTTGACCACCTTGATAAGCCTTGAACCAAAAGAAATAAAATACAAGCCATTCTCCCAGTTTTCACCTAATTCCAAGAAGCCGTTTTGTCCTTCTACCGATTTTTCTTCAATAATCTGTCCGAGGCTATTTAATACGGTAAGAGAAGTAAGCTGACTGTTATTTGCAGTTTGATATTCAATTTTAATGGTATTATCAAAAGGGTTAGGATAGTATTGCAGCTGAATGTCCTCCTCTTCGACCACTACTGCAGAAGTAGCAGTACTGTCCGTTATTTCGAACCAATCTACCAAAATCTCCATAGCAGTCTGAGAGTCATCGTTTCCTTTGAAGAAAACCCTCATATCACTGCTAAGGTTGATGAAGTCTTTTATTCTGATACTCTGATTAGCTGACCATTCATAATTGGGAGTGGTAGTAAACATTAAAGTAGCCATTGCTGAACCATTAGTCATAAATACCACAAAACTATCCTGTGTACTGGGAGGCCAGTTGACATTCAGAAAATAATAAAAATTCAGATAAGGGTCATTGGCCCCACTGAGGTCCATTGACGGAGACATAATGGTAGTATAGCCATTATCAATATCATCAGCCCCATGCTGACCATTCCCGTTATTTCCGGTAATCAGACAAAAATCTCCGATATCACCTCCTATATCCCCTTCATCAGGCAGGATAGTTCCCTGCCAGCTACTGACATTTTCAGGAATACCGCGTTCCCATCTCCCGGTAGTGGCTGTACCGGATTCTGTCCAGCCATAGTCCAGAATAAATTCATCCTTATACCCTTTCCACAAAGGGAAAAGAAGCACAGGAACCGTTGCAGAATCCGTAGCATCCAGATTAAATAATCGGGCATGAGACCCCCAGGTACCTGCCGTTATTTTATAATCATTATCAGGAAAAATTGTAGTAGAAAAATTACCGTTACCATCAGCCGTAATCGTATAATCATACATACTGCTAGACAAGTTGACGAGGGCATTAGCAAGCCCAACACTTTGATTCAGGCTATCAACTACCTGTCCGGTAATTGTAAAGGCAGTAGCAGGAACCAATTGCACATTTTGAGTAGTCACAACTCCATTAGACAAAGTCACCTGAATAGTTTGTGGGATATATCCTGCTTTTTTGTACTCAACATTATAAATCCCCGACACTCCGGAACCGGTTTTGTATTCCCCGTTAAGGTTAGTGTTGTCTTCCTGAGTATGACTAAGAATATTTACATAAACATCAAAAAGGTTAGCAGATGATTGCTGATCAGTAACAATCCCTTCGAGCCAACAAGCGTTTTGATAAGTGGGTTGCAAAACATGTAAGCCCGTGTTGATATCTGAAATTAACAATAAGCCGGAGGGCAAATAAGGATAGGCGCCCCAGCAGCCATAAAATCCAGTTTCCGGCTGACCGAAATAAGAATCATAGCGTCCAACTTCAATTAAGTTATCGGGTCTGCTTCCATCCAGAACAATAACACCATCGGTATAATAGGAAGTAACAATATAATCATTATGCGTATGAACATTATGAGGAATCGTATTGGCGTTCGGCGTTCTCCACCTGTCAGCTTCTTCAATATTGCCCAAATCAGAAACATCATAGGAACCGATCCAAGCATTAGATTTTTCGTCCGTAGTAAACAAGCTGTTTCCATCATCAGAGATCCATGCGTTATGACAGAAATCACGAGGAGTATTCTGATTAGCCAACAAGACAGGACTTGCTTTATTGGTAATATTGTACACTGAAAAAGTACCATCATTAATATCAGAAGTCCAGAGAGTATCACCTCTTGCATAGGCATCATGAGCGTAAATCGGCAAAGTTGCACCTAAAAACACCGGGCTTCCGGGGGTAGAATGGACATCTAGAATAAAAGTCTCTCCTGCGCTGATGTTAGACCCTGCGATATAACAGTAGCCATTTTCATCAATATATACATTATGTGCCTTGTTTAAGGTATCCGTATCACTGTTAAAACTTAGTTCAGGTCTCCAGAACTGATAAGTAGGCGTGCCTGTCGGCAGAGGAGAAAGGTCAATAATCAATAATCCATCCTTTCCCTGATCACAGGTAACATAGGCAAAATCACCCCAGGTTTTCAAGTCTCTCCATGTGGAGTTAAATCCGGGAATAAACAACACTTCTGCAGGCGAAGCAGGAGTTGCAAGACTCACAATAGAAGTACCTGTTTTGGTTCCAACGAGGGCATATTCAACTCCTGTCCCGTCTGCATAACCCCAGATATCATTCAATTCCTGGGTGTAAGACAAGTTGGAAACCTGCGTAATATTTAAATCAGGAATTTGCCCCGGGAGGTTAGTATTAACAAAAGGAAAGAATAAAATCAGCAAAAAAAATGTTTTGTAATTTATCATGTATTTACACTGTTATTGTATTTTTCTTTGTAAGATATACTTAATATTTCACCAAAGAAAAATGCACATTATAAAATATTGTGGATGCATTAAAGGGAACTGCGAGGTTCAAAGTGTAGAAAGCAATTGTTTTTGCTAGCCCAAAAATGTAAAAATTTAAGCAGTTTTCATAAAAATACATGCTAAATTTTTGTCATATTCTTTTTAAAACATATATTTGCACTTCGTTAATGCGAAAATAGCTCAGTTGGTAGAGCACAACCTTGCCAAGGTTGGGGTCGCGAGTTCGAGTCTCGTTTTTCGCTCCATATAGTCTTCAGGAAATTCCCTGAAGGCTTTTTTTTTAACTATTTATACAGAAGTGATTTTTTTTCGATTTAACCTGAATTCACTGCAGCATGGAACAAATAAGTGCTTTCGATATCTTCAAAATCGGTGTTGGCCCTTCTTCATCACATACAATGGGCCCTTGGGTTGCTGCCCTGATGTTTCTTGAACAAACAAGAGGCAATAAAATAATTGACATTCGTGTAAAACTGTATGGTTCACTGGCCAAAACAGGCAGGGGGCATGGCACGGACATTGCCGTTATGTTGGGTCTGATGGGCTATGACCCTAAAAGTATCAAAACAAAAAAAATCAATAAATATATAAATTCTGTTGATAAAAATTGCCTTTTGGAAATAAACAGGACATATTCTGTTCCATTTATACCACAGGAAAACATTGAATTCATCTACAAGAATCTACCTGGGCATCCGAATGCACTAACCTTTATTGCACATCTCGAAGATGGCGAAAGAGTTGAAGAAACCTATTATTCTGTAGGGGGCGGCTTTGTGCAGCGAGAGGGAAATAATGTTTCCGGGACAGAAGATCATTCTGCTATTTTCCCTTACCCTGTCAGTTCTGAAGATGACCTTAGAAAATGGCTTCGGAAAACCGGATTGTCTATTTCAGAAATTGTACTGCAGAATGAACTGACGCTTCGGTCAAAAGAGGATATTGACAAGGGTCTTTTACTTATCTGGGAAACAATGTGTGCCTGCATTCATAAGGGTTGTCACAGCAAGGGAGTCCTTCCGGGCGGGTTAGATGTGGAACGTCGGGCACATAGATTCAACGATAAATTACTCAACGGAGTACATACAAAAGATATAAATGACTGGATGAATCTCATTAAAGTTGTCAACCCCTCCTTTTCTAATGTCGTTAACTGGATTAGTTGTTTTGCACTAGCTGTAAATGAAGAAAACGCGGCTTTTGGCAGGGTGGTAACCGCACCAACAAATGGTGCGGCGGGGGTTATTCCATCTATTCTGATGTTGTTTATGTGTTTCTACCCTAATAAAGGCGACAAGGATGTGATTCGGTTTCTGCTTACTGCATCAGAGATTGGCAGTCTTTTCAAGAAAGGCTCAACAATCTCGGCAGCTATGGGAGGCTGTCAGGCAGAAATAGGTGTATCTTCAGCGATGGCTGCTGCAGGCCTTACCGAATGTATGGGCGGAACACCCGAACAAGTTCTGATTGCAGCAGAAATAGCGATGGAGCATCATCTGGGACTTACCTGCGACCCTATAAACGGTCTTGTTCAGGTGCCTTGTATAGAAAGAAATACGATGGGGGCGATGAAAGCTTTTACTGCCTGTCAGATTGCTTTGACTTCCGACCCTTCGAAGGCAAAGGTCAGCCTTGACAATGTCATTAAAACCATGAAACAAACCGCTTTGGACATGAATGACAAATATAAAGAAACCTCTGAAGGAGGGCTTGCAATCAATGTCTCTGTTGTGGTCCCTGAATGTTGATGCGTATTTCAGCGACTATAAAACATACTAATACGGGAATTTGAAGACGGAATAAACATACAAATGTTTCGGAAACAAAAAAGCCGCTGAAGAAAATCTTCAGCGGCTTTTTTTCTTAATCGATCAGGTATTTACCTCTTCTTCAAATTCTTCTTCGAAGCCTTCGAAGGCATCTTCCTCATTCATATGTTTTTCCATCTCAGACTGAATTTTATCTTTATTTTTGAAGATCTCATCCGCTACCTGAATCAGGCGTTTCAAGCTATTTACGTCCTTGTTCTTAAGGTCTGTTTTAATATCAATATTTTTTCCTTTCATCAGGACTTTAAAATCTGCAATTTCATTATATTCATGCAACATTTTTGATATAGCCAAATGACTAGGATCAAGCGGTGCAACACTTGTAAAGTTATCGTGATTTTCTTCAAGCAGGGCATAATTAATGTAGGCACCCATCCATCCGTCCTGCAATTCAGCCATTACAGGATTTTTGCCTCCTGCAATTGATTTATCTATCAATTCAGCAGAATTGGACAATAACATGACCTCATCCTGAATAGAAATTATTACTTTTTTAGGAGCTTCATCAGGGTTATCCATTGACTGGCTTCCTGTTTTAACATATTTATCACCATCTTTCACAAAACCACCTAACATTCCAAATTTATCAACTATTCCAGTCATAAAAGCTTTGTCCTTCAACCCCATAGCAAAGACTACTGCAGGGTCAGCACCTTCTGATTCAGGGGCATATACAGCCAAAGCCATTCCTCCAGTAATACCGTTTTTAATTTTTTCAAGATCTATTCCAGCCATTGCAAGGGTCTTATCTGCAACTTTATCAAAACTACGTTTTTTCACAAACTCTAGAATTCCTTCGGGGTTAATTCCAAAAGACATGGCAAGAGCAAGGTTTTCGGAAGGGATATAATTTGAATAATCTACAGCTAGTGCAGCAGGTAAGAAATCACCAAATTCCGTTTTCAGAGCATCGCAGAAATCAAAGGAAGCACCGGCATCAATTTCCCCTTTTTGGAAATCATAGTAGAAAGACATGTAGTTATCTTTGAGTACATCTTCAGATATCTGAGCCATACCCAATCCCCCTTTAATCTTAGCTTCCTGTCCGCTTTCTTTAAGCGAAGCAGATATAAAATGATCGGCATGCATCCAAAACATCATATCTTTTCCTTCTTTGAAGTGTTCGTTGAAGTTTTCGTTAGATTTGATATTATCACCTGAAGGATTAAGGATACTGTTAATTTTTGCATCGTCTTCAAAATTTACAAAAGCGAGGATATTATCATTATGAACGAGCTTTGTATTATTTTTTAAAGCAATTAAATTATATCCCTCTTTTTCCTGAAGTTTCAATTCAGCTTTATTTTTCATCAAATTTTCCAATGATTTAGCCATTTTGTCTTTATTAGCTACAGGGAAGACAAAAGCTACATCAACCACCTTGGTTTCAGCATAATTTTCTGACAGGGTAGCATAAAAGCCCATGTTGCTGCTCATAGCGATACCTGCAGAGGCAGGG
The DNA here is from genome assembly GCA_905480075.1 of uncultured Aureispira sp. Classification (GTDB taxonomy): domain Bacteria; phylum Bacteroidota; class Bacteroidia; order Chitinophagales; family Saprospiraceae; genus Aureispira. Next base: position 13,816 of record CAJQOX010000057.1, read on the forward strand.
TCTTTTAAAAACTCAATAGCCTCAGGCGATTCATTCTCAAGTTCAGTAAGCATTTCTTTGTAGAAGCTAGTATTTTTAAGCGCCTCAAAATCAGCCTTTTCCATTAACTGACCCATATTCAGCAACATTACTGCTGAAGCATTAGAAGGAATAGACCCTTCAATTCCTTTTACATTTGACTGTGGTTCACCACAGGAAGACATTGATAAAATTAGAACAAAGGCAAATGCCGATGCTATAAGTTTTGATAATTTTTGCATTAGTTAAGCGGTTTTAATTTTAATTTAATTATTAAATAATATTATTATAGTTTAATCACTAATAATACCTTATATCCATTTTTTTTATAAATTGCACTGTTTTTTTAATTCTGAACGTTTAGAAAAAACAGGTTTGTTTCCATCTTTCAGAATATATTGATGCATTTAGCCACAAAGTAAGTATTTTTATTTAATTTTTATAACAATTTTCAATGAAGTCCCTTAAGTATTTATATTACATAATAACATTTACTTTTCTTTTCTTACTTAATAGTTGTCAATCTGATACAACTTATTCCGGATCTGACGATGTCCTTCTTAATGGGCCAATAACGCACAACCTCGATACTGCTGTGGGCTATTGCTATCAAATGGCCGTGAGAAGTTTTGAGGAAAGGATAGAAGTACAGATTCGCGGTAATAAAATTTCCGGTTCCGGAATCAGGGTTTTTTCAAAAAATCAAAAAAGGTTCCGCCTTCAAATTGAAGGTATGATAAATGATGACCAAGCAGAAGTATCAATACATGCTACAGAGAACCGAAAGGAAAACAACTCTTTTGTACATACAGAAACCTGGGTACTTTCAGAAAGTGAACTAACAGTTAAGAACAGAAATATAACCGGGGCAAAGGGTGAATACACCTATGTAAGGACCAACTGCAATTCTTATAAAAACAAGGATTCTATCCGGTTTGACAGTTTCAATGGTTTTTTTGAAGGCTATGCGGTAGTTTCTAAAAATGGGCTTTATGGTCTGGTTAACAAAAAAATGGAATTAACAATTCCCACTACATTCAAGGACCTGGGCATAGTAAATGAAGGCTCTATCGTTTTTTATGATCAAAATGCAGGATTAAAAGGCCTTATGGACGTCAATGGAAATATTCTGGTCGAGGCTAAATATTCTGAGATACATTGCTTCAATGAAGGTTTGGCAGCGTTTTTGAATGAGGAGGGCTTGTGGGGGTTTATGGACAAGAAACTAAAGGTAGTTATTAAGCCACAATTTATGGGCGTAAATTTCTTTTTGCCTGACCCTAACAGACATCCTTTTAACGAGGGTCTTGCGAATGTACAGGGCCCTGACAACAAATGGAATTACATTAACACAAAAGGAGATTTTGTAATTAGAGGTGATTTTTTGTTTTCAGAATCTTTTAAAGATGGCAAAGCCAAAGTATTTAAAGATAACAAATGGTATTATATCAACAAATCAAGAAAATGTATAGAAAACTGTGATTGATGTCAACAATATTCTATATTTCCCTTCACTAATTTTATTGTAAAATAACGAAAAGGCAGAACATATAACTTTTAATACTATTTTTTAATTTTTATAACATCCGTTTCATTTTTTTGATATTTATAACGTACCTTTTGATTATTAATACCGTTCTCAACAAATTATTATGAAAAAAATATCTGTACTTATTGCTTTTTTTGCTTTCCTTACAAATGCTGATGCACAACCACCGGATGGTCATGATGTGAACCTGGTACCTAACCCAGATTTTGAAGCCCTTATAGGCAGAAGACCCGAGTCGGATGTGGATGGTTCAGGTATCTTTCGTTATAATGTAGTAGGCTGGAAAAGTCCTACTCAAACTACGCCCGACATTAAAATCGGTCTTCCATCCGTTATCAAAAAAGCAAAGAGAGACCATGGTATTGATGTTGACAAGCCACGTTCGGGGTATAAAATGTGTGGTATTCTTACAAACAATCCCGAATCGGACAGAGATGACACCTACAGAGAATATATTCAGGTAAAATTAAAAAAACCGCTTAAAAAAGGGGATGAATATTATTGTGAATTCTGGGCCTGCCGGGCACGGCTTTCTAAATACATTTCGAATAATCTGGGGGTTGCCCTCTCTCCCACCTGGATAAGTGAAGAGGGTTATCTTCCCCTTACAAAGATTAAACCCGATTATAATTACGACAAACTGATCAATGAAAATGGCAGGGAATGGCAACGAATTTCCTTTACTTTTATCTCTCCAAACCGATCGGAATACATATGTATCGGAAACTTTTTCGACAATGAAAAAACAAAAATGGTAGCAGCAAAAGATGCCCCTGAAGTTACGGCGGATGAAAAGGCTTATAATAACTCCTATTATCTGATAGACGATGTGATGCTATGTGCTACTACGATTCCGGAACCCGAACCGGTACCTGAACCACCAAAGGTGGGTGCAGTGATCAAACTCGACCGGGTTTTCTTTGAAACGGCCAAGTGGGCCTTACTTCCTGAATCTAACGAACAGTTGAACGAGTTGGTGACCCTGATGAATGAATACCCCACCATGAAAATTGAAATTCATGGTCATACAGATAGTCGCGGAAATGATTCCTACAATCAGAATCTTTCTGAAAACCGCACGAAATCTGTTTATGAATACCTGGTGGAAAATGGTATTGATTCGGAAAGAATGAAATATATTGGTTACGGCGAGAAAAAACCTATTGCTGATAATAACATTTCAGAAGGAAGGCAAATGAACCGAAGGGTTGAATTTGTGGTTACCTCGATAGATGCAGAAAACACTACAATTGAACAATCAAATGAAGTAAAGCCCTATACTGATAACGATTAAAGGAATTTAAATATTCAAAAAAGCCCTGTTTGATCTCTCAAACAGGGCTTTTTTTATAAAATCAATTACATAGCAAAAAAAGTCTAGCGTTTCTGAGAATATTAAAGATTTTTGCGCAGGCAAACGACTGCAAGAAATCCGTCCGGGTCTTTATACATTTTAGCATTTTTTTTCCAGTAAGGGTTTTTGGGTTCCTCTTCAGGGATACCATTTTTTTTAAAATTTTCAATAATTGCATCATATTCTTCATCGGTATTTACATAAAAGACCAACAAATCATCCTCATCCGAATGATGAACAGGTAAATCATCAGACACGGTAAATTCCAAATGCCAGTCTCCCCCTTTTTTGCCGACAAAGGTACCGTCGTAATTATCATGACTTTTAAATTCCCCTAATATTTCAAGGCCGATATTTTCTGTGTAGAATTCTGTTAAAGCTGAAACAGACTTAGTATGTCTTGCTACTCTGAACTTCATAAATATTATTTTTTATATATTTCATTTTCAACATCGTCCAGTTGATTCTTCAGTTCATGCACCATCACATCATAGTCTTTAATCTGATTCTCTTCCGATTTAAGGTGGTAATCAAAGTCGGTAAACTGATCGTTTATTTTATTTTTTATCTGATTGAAATAGCTGATTAAATTATTACTGAGGCTATCTTCAAAGTCTTCCCGTTTTTTGGAGAGTGCCTCTTTAACAGCCTTTATATATTTGCCCTTCTTGGTTATTGCTATCCCACCTGCTACAATAAGGCCAAGGCCAGTAGCTATTCCTCCGGTAATATCAAGAACAGACAATTGAGTAATAAAGGTCAGTGCGCCCCCTATTGCAGCAACTCCCCCTGCGACATTTACGCCGGTATAATCCACCCCTTCCTTATTTAATATCTTATCTCCACCAAACACAGAGGATTTATCAAGAAAATCCGTCAGGTTTTGTTTTAGTGCGCCGAGCATTTCATTTCTTTTCTCGTCAATTTTGTTAAACATATCCTTCGGGTTGATATGCAAATCTTCCAGAGAATCGAGTTCATCCTTTACACCAATCACCATATAGGTAATATCACTTTTAAGGCTATCGGTACCACCTTCAAGAACAAGGTTAGTATCTTTATTGAGATTTTCAACATGATTTTTATTTACATTCTCCAGCCATGTTTTTGTATTCTCACCACCAAAAATTGAACGAATGGATTTGAAGGTAAAGCTAAAAAACCCAATTCCTTTATTTAACTGATTCAATGTTTTTTCAGTATTGGCATCAAACACATTCATACATTTATTAATCAGCGATTTAATATTTGCCAATGTCAATGATTCCTTACTCAGGATAATATTATTAATTTTTTCACGAGTTTCAGAATCTTTGGAAAACTTACTTTTTCTCAGGCTGAACTCACTATCGATATCAGACATCAGCTTACGTATAATCTTGGCATCCTCCATTATTTTTTTCAGTGCAGCATCCTTCAAAACATCACTGTTAATGTAATCTCTTACAGGGGAGAATCCGCTTTTTTCATTTTCTCCCTCCTCTTCCTGCTTGGCAGAGGTTACAAAAATAAGCGGCGAATCCACATTTTCATTAACGGCATATTTATGCAAGGTATTACAGTAATTTGTTTTTTCATCTTCAGTATACCGATCTGATTTAGTAAGAATAAAAACAACTTTTTTAGACCAGTTTCCTTTTATTTTTCTGAACAGGTCCCATGCAGATTGCACATGAATATTATCCAGTTGAAAAATAAACAGAACCAAATTACATTTTGGAATAAACTGTTCAGTAATTATCTGATGATCCAATTCGCGGCTATTAGTTCCCGGGGTATCGACTACCGTTATCTCCTTTAAGATTTCTGCGGGAAATTCTCTGGTTATTACCCTTTGATGAGCATCTTCTATCAGTCTATCGGAGTGGCCATAAACTATCTTCTGAACATCCTGAGTACATATTTCATGGCTTGTAGCACAAACAGAACTTCCGAGCAGGGCATTTACAAAACTACTTTTCCCGGCATTGACTTCCCCTACAATAACAAAGAGGAAATTTTCATTAATATTATCAATCTGCCCCTTCAGAATTTCCCGGGTTTCCTTGTTTGCACCAAAACGAAGAGAAGAATCGAGAAGGTTCATTCCCATTTTTTTTAAAGCGGACTTCAGGTTTTTGATCTTTTCACTGACTTCTATTTTGCTCATTTTTCAGTTAATTTATCATTAATAATAATTTAGAGGAGAAACTTCTCATAGTTTTTTCTGATGTCATCCGGGAAAACCGGCAAATCCAATATTTTTTTCAACAATTCCTGATTCTCTCCCCTGCAAGCATAGGTTGCAGCAAAATCAGCTATTGTAATTTCATAAGGAGATTCCTCCGGCAGTTCAATATCATCACCAGCTTGCAAGACCCCTTCTTCTTCTACCCTGTAATAGGTTCCGTAACATCCGGATTGATAAAACTTGCCCAGGATATCTTTTCGTCCAAAGGGTAAATTGAGCTTAAAGCAAGGAATACGGGGTTGAATTGCCCTGAAGGAAACGGTCCCTGCCCGATACAGGTTACCTATTCTGACCACATCATCAGCAAGCCCCTGAGTAGTCAGGTTTTCACCAAAAATGCCATATCTCCAATCTTTGAAATCCAGGTTACGTTTCCACTCCTTATAATAATGATTATCGAAGGAATAAATAGCTTTATCACGTCCTCCATGAAATTTAAGTTCACATTGAGTGTCATCACCTACCTTCAGAAATGTCACTTTCTGAGGTCCATCAGCCCTTGTTTTAAATATACTTGAGCGAACTTTTTTTCCTTCCCAGTCCACCGTTTTGGGTAATCCCGTATTAACAGAAAGTATCTTCATTTTTTATATTGTCTGAAAATAAAATGAAATGTAATTATTTTTATTCCCAAATCAGAGAGAAATCCATGAATTGTTCATCAGTTTTTAATATAAACACCTCCTTTGAAGCAAAGGCCCTCCAAAAAGCATCCCATTGATCGTTTTTAAAAAAGACAGAAAATCCATCTTCATGAATTTTTGCTGCATTTTGTTTTTGCTGACCTATCAACATTAAAAAACAGCCCCCCATTATTTCCCCCTTACTTTGCGGAATTGTAATTGCTTCCGATTTGAAATTCTCAAATGACCAGGTCAGGCAGGAATCAGCCGTTCCTGCAAGAGAAGGTAATATAGCAAGAGGAATTTCATCAGGAAATGAATTCGCATCTATTTCAACAAGGGAGTTTTTGTCCGCCTTCAAATAAATTTTCCTGTCAATTAAAGTAACAGAAGCTTCCGGCAGGGCCAACCTCCTCACTTTATTTAGCAGTGTTTCAGAGAACATCCCCTGCAGTTGCAAACTACTCCTGAAATTGTCACACCAATAGGGGAAAGGAAAATACCCCGACTGCTTACCCATCATAGACAATACACGGGTATAGCCAAATTCCTGAACAGCCTGCAGTTCCTCTTCATTCAAAAAAATCATATTCAGGGTATTATCGGGAAGCAACTTCCTGAGATGACGAGGAGGTCTGCTGTATACGATACCCTTCCAACCCAAGATACCCTTTTCTCCGAATTTTGTAATACTGCCCGCTACTGCAATTTGCCCCTTCATGGCAAGAGAATAAACCTTTTTGAAAAACAATAAAACTTCCTTTTCTGTCTTATTGTCTCTTTTATTGGCCTTCAAAGCAAAAAACAATTCCTGTTGTCCGGTAGATTCAAGACCATTTGACACAAAAGATATTGAGCTTTTATTCCTGTTGCTATTTGTTAGAGGAATCTGATGTTCAGAAATCTCTACCCATAATTGATCCGATATTATCTCGACCATTTCTGAGGTATTTTCTGTTTTTCCCCTTTCCTTGTCTTTGGTGTATTTAGCAAAGAGATTCTTTAAAAATTTCATAGTACTGAAATATAAATGAAGTATTAAATCATCGGTCTATCTATGCAAAATATAAGCAAATAGCTATCAGAACTGTGCAAATCACATCATATTTTTTCTGATAAATGCTTTAATTTGTAATTGAGTCTTAAAAGTAAAAATATTAATTTAGGATTAAGAAATTAAAAAAGCTACAGCTTGACTGAATTTAGATAAAAGTATTAACGACAGTACAAGCATTTTGATTTTGCCAATGAATAAATAAAAACAAAAAATAATTTAATCCATCCTTAAATTTAACTCATGAAATTCATCCTTTTTATTTCACTAGCAATTGCCTTCAGTTTTATACCATATATAGAATCTGATGCTGATTCTTTCAGCAACTCTATCACTGAAACTTACAGATTAAAAAATCAATCTACGGAATCAATAGAATTATCTTGTAAAAATTGCCATACACAGGAAAAATTTTTCAAAAAAGAAAGTTTTTCTATTTGTAAAAACGGATATACATCTATTTCTGACAATTCAAGTACTCATACCCTAATAAGGAATTAAAAAAAATCTCTGAGAAAGGTCAGAATAACAACTATCAATTCTACAGATTATTGAATAAATTTTATCTTTACGCTACAATATCTATTGTTCAATTTATTCAATTAATATCATGATTGCAGATTTAAGGTCCGATACCGTTACAAAGCCTTCCTTGGCTATGAAAGAGGTTATGTTTGATGCCCCGTTAGGAGATGATGTTTTTGGAGATGACCCTTCAGTACAAGAACTCGAAGCGCTTTCTGCA
>CAJQOX010000058.1 GCA_905480075.1 uncultured Aureispira sp.
CACTGGATTTTATCGACCTGGAATGGCTGGGGAAATTATGTAAAAAACATCAGATCATTCTCAACATCGACAACTGCTTTGCCACACCCTATTTGCAACGCCCGGCCGAATATGGTGCCGATATTGTGGTACATTCTGCCACAAAATGGATAGATGGGCAGGGGCGTGTGCTGGGTGGTCTGGTACTGGGCAAAAAAGAACTGGTGGCAGAGGTCTATGCCTTCGCCCGACGTACCGGCCCGGCTATTTCGCCCTTCAATGCCTGGTTGTTGTCTAAAAGTCTGGAAACCCTGGCCGTCCGGATAGAAAGACATTGCGAGAATGCCTATGCTTTAGCAGCTATACTTCAACATCATCCCGAAATCGAATCGGTGCGCTACCCGCACCTGCCTTCTCACCCGCAATACCAACTGGCAAAGCAGCAAATGAAACTCGGTGGCGGACTGTTTACCTGTATTGTAAAGGGCGGCATCGAAAGGGGAAGAAAATTTCTGGACAGCCTGCAGATGCTATCCCTGACGGCCAATCTGGGGGATACTCGCAGTATTGCTACCCACCCGGCCTCTACTACACATTCCAAACTCAGCAAAAAGGAAAGAGAAGCGGTAGGCATCAGTGATGGCCTGATACGCATTTCTGTAGGTCTGGAACATATAGACGATATTCTGGGAGACATCGATCAGGCCTTGGAAAAAAGCAAGGTTTCCATCTTTGAATCTGTTTAATCCTCTTATTAATCTCAAAATTATTTCTATGATCTATCCGGCGGGCCTTAAAATATACAGCCACTCCAACGTTTTCAAAACAGAAAAAGGAAAACCCCTTCAAGATCTGCAAATCGGTTATCATTGCTTTGGAAAACTCAATGCTGCCAAAGACAATGTGGTATGGGTCTTTCATGCCCTTACCGCGAACTCCGACCCTACGGTCTGGTGGAAAGGCATTATCGGCGAAGGAAGCCTTATAGACCCTGAAGAATACTTTATTGTCTGTGCCAATGTCCTTGGTTCCTGTTATGGCAGTACCAATCCACGTTCCGTCAATCCGGCTACCGGCAGGGAATACGGCATCGGTTTTCCCGAATTTACGGTCAGAGATGTGTCAAGGGTGCATCACCTCTTGCGCCTACATTTGGGAATAGAACGTATCCAAATCTGCATAGGCGGTTCCTTTGGCGGGCATCAGGCACAGGAATTTACCTTGTTGGAACCAAAAACTGTGGATTCGCTCTTTCTTTTGGCCACTTCTGCCAAAGAAACGGCCTGGAGTATTGCCATACACGAAGCGCAGCGTATGGCCATAGAAACTGACCTCAGCTGGAAAGAAAACAGGAAGGATGCGGGTGCACAGGGACTTAAAACGGCCCGTGCCCTGGGACTGATATCCTACCGGACTTTCCGGAAATACAGGGAGGAACAAAGCGACCGGGACGAAAGAACGGAGGACTTCAAAGCAGCTTCCTATGTTCGTTATCAGGGCGAAAAACTTGCCGGTCGTTTCCATGCACAATGTTATTGGCACCTCAGCAAATGCCTGGACAGCCATCATATCGGCAGAGACCGCGGAAATATCCGATCGGTATTGAACAGTATTCATATTCCTGTAACGATCATAGGCATTGAAAGTGACCTGCTGATTCCTATGTCGGAACAAAAATTTCTGGCCAAACATCTTCCGGATGCCACTTATCATGAAATAGAATCGGATTATGGTCACGATGGTTTTCTGACAGAAGTTAAACAGATTAATGCTATATTGCAGAAACATTTGCAAAAATTATATTCCTGCGTTTAAACAGCTGACAGTCTTTTTTATGCATCTCTTATTTAAGAAAGCCTGAAAACTAAAAAACTCTTTGGCACAGCTTTTGGATTTCAGACAATAACAAGCTATAAAAACCAAAATTATGAAAACGACCATTCTTTTTATTTTCGTTATCTGTGCTACTCACAATATTCAATCACAAAATATGTGGAAGGATTACATTATCGGAAAACCTATGCAGGGCTATGCTGAGGCAAAGAAGGCTACTGCCGATAGCTGGGGCCTCAATTACAAGGCTATTTTTGCCGGCTGTGTCATTTCGGAAGAAACTGAGAAAATCAGGGAAGAATATGAAAAGAGCAATACGGAATATTTCAAAAGTCTGGAATATAAATTCGGAAAGGACTGGATAAAAGCCTTCAACCTGGATGTACGGAAAGAAATGAATCGGACAGTCTTTGCAAAAGATACCGGACTTTGGATCGACCCTGTTTTAGGTAAACCCTATTTGAAGCACTTTGAAGCAAAACAAGCTCTTGCAAAAAAATGGGGCATCAATTACAAGCCTGAATTCCTGGGTTGTGAAGTCAGTGATGAATCCCGGGCCGAAGTTCAGCAAATAATGGATGCCTCCAATGAATATCTGAAAAGATTAAATACGCGTTTAGGCGACCAATGGGAGGAAGCCTTCAACAAGGAAGTAAAGCTGGAAATGGCCAAACAAAATGCTGAGGTCGTTCCCGTATCAGATGACCCGCTGAAGGTGACCGATGGCTGGGTAGATTGTATTATGGGCAAACCCAACACGATCTATATAGATGCCCGAAAAGCCGTGGCAAAGGAATGGAAAATCACCTATGTCCCCTACTTTATGGGCTGTAAACGAAGCAAAAACAGGGTCGCTCAGAAGAATAAAATTACCGCCACAAATGAGCAATATTTCGAAAGCCTCACAGAAAAATTCGGAGAAGGCTGGCGGACAGTTTTTGACCGGGAGGTGGAGAAGACAATGAATGGGGTTAAAAATAGCAGTAAGTAGCAGGTCATAAGTCATAAGTAAATTTTGCTTTGCAAAATTTTATACTTACTACCTACTACTTATGACTTACTACTATATAGTCGGCCCGCAGCAGCTGAAAAAACAGCTGCTGCGGTCTGTGGCCTGCGGCCGGCAGCCCACTGATCTCTTCACATAAACGAGACATTCAGTCTCCTTTATGCTCGTTCATACATCGCTGGTGCAAAAATATTTTTTGATTTTTGGATGATTAAATTTAAAGTCTCCTATCTACCATCTTCTATCTAATATCAAAATATCCAACAATCAAATATCTAATAAAAGGGGATTTATTTTCTACTATTAAAAAAATTCACTATTAATAGAAATTACAAAAGAATATGTAAATATGATGCAAGCTGACGGAGTTAGAGTTGTTTATTCTGATTTTG
>CAJQOX010000059.1 GCA_905480075.1 uncultured Aureispira sp.
ACAGGAAAAACCTATTCTATAGGAATTCTGACACTTCGTTTGATCATTGAAAAAGATATGCCGGTAAATAAGATTCTGATGGTCACCTTTACGAATGCAGCGGTTGCAGAACTCGAAGGTAGAATCAGAAAATTTATCAGACTTGCACTGCGATATTTAGATGGAAGCATTAATGCAAAGGAAACGGATGGTATTAATGAATTAATTGATTTATTAAAAGAAAAAAAAACAATAAATGATAAAATAATAAGGGAAAGACTAAAGAAGTCTGAAAGAATCCTGGACGAAACACCGGTGATGACGATTCACAGCTTTTGTCATTCGATTCTCACAGAATATGCCTTTGAGTGCAATCAGATGTACGGTACTGAGGCCTTGCACAGTATTGATGAGATTATTTCTGATGTGGTTCATGATTTCTGGAGGAAGGAAATTACTAAAATTGATGCTGACATCCTTGCTTTACTTTTCAATCCTACGGTAAAGGTCGGAGATAAATTAAGAAAAAGATTGAGTATCGATTCTTTGATCGATGTTGTGAAAAACGAATTAAACGGGCAGAAATTTGTAGCGGAGATAAATGATGATCTTAAAATATTGATAGATGCAAATGAAAATTGGGTAGCACATTATGAAAATACAGATTGGAAGGAGTATCTCGAAAAACATTTAGATACAAAAGGGATTAGGTATAAATCTGACCAATGTAAAAAGTGGATTCAGGAATCAGTTAACAGGGCAAAATTCTATTCTAAAATTGAAAAAGAATCCGCAGCTTATGTACAAAAGATCTTTGCAAAAGAAAAGGAAATAATTTCTACTATTGAAGAACAAACTCTAAAATTCATCAACTTCCTCTATAAAAAAGTCATTAATTTTTCATTAAAAAAAGTAAAAGATTTTCTGAGAGTTAATAAACTGATGACTACTGATGAATTAATAACAAAGGTCCACAGGTCATTAATAAAAAATCCGAAACACAATAATGTTTCTGAAGATCAAAGCAGGGAAATATTGATTGCTGAACTGAGGGCAAAATACTCCGCAGTTTTTATAGATGAGTTCCAGGATACAGACAAGAATCAGTACGAAATTTTTGAAATCTTATTTGGTGAAATTAAAACAATATTATTTTATATCGGGGACCCCAAGCAATCGATTTACGGATGGAGAAAAGCCGATCTGAACACCTATTTTAAGGCTAAAAATAACAGCAGAGTTCATTTGATGAATACCAACTACAGATCTTCTGAGAATTATATTGCCGCAATGAATGAATTCTTTAAGCCTGAAGAGGTCTTTGATACCTTTCATTATAAGAACACTGATAAAAACAACATAATTGATTACATAAAGGTAGAAGCAAAAAAAAATGCACAGAATATTATTTTAAATAAGAAAGAGATAAAACCTTTGATTTTATATAGCCACAATTCTAAAGCAGAGGTAATCAAAAAAAATACGGCCATTCTGATATATAATTTATTGACTGCCACTACCCTTGAAAGCGAAGGGATTAAACCTAAAAGCATTGCTGTTTTGGTCCGAAAGAAAAGGGAAGGAAAAGATATAAAAAGAGAACTTCAAAAATATAATATTCCTGCAATAACATTGGATAGTGACAAAATATTCAGCAGTAATGAAGCCAAAAACATAGGCTATATTCTGGAGACTGCAATTGAATTGTCCTGAAAGGAATCAATAAGGCACTACTGAATAATTTTACAGGAAAAAGCTATGAGGATTTATTGCAAGAAGATGAAAAAACAGCGCTGGACAGATTCAAAATATATCAGGAAATATGGGCCGAAAAAGGAGTGTACAGCATGCTGCTTCAGTACCTTGAAGACTACAGAGTCAAAGAACACCTCCTTTCTGACGACCTGAACGGTGGAGACAGAATCCTGTCCAATTTTTATCAGGTTTCCGAGTTATTGCAAAAGGCAGAAAGAGAAAACAACTATTCTAAAAAGGAACTGCATAAATTCCTAATAAGGAATGTAGAAGAAGAAAATGAAGACGATGATGAATACATTCAACGTATAGAAAATGATAAAGAGGCCGTCACTATTCTGACCATCCACAAAAGCAAAGGGCTTGAATTTGATATTGTCATTGCGCCCTTTATGGATCTGGAAGTTAGTGAAAAAGGAGCCTTTACTTCTTTTAGAAACAAAAATAACAAATATGTTTTCGTGCCTAACAAACAACTCGGTGATTATGAGGACCGCTGGAAAGAACAAACAGAACAGGAAAACAGAAGACTGCTTTATGTGGCGGTTACAAGGGCAAAATACGCCTGCTTTTTGTTTAAGAAAAAAGAAACTAAAAAAACTACCTGCCTTAGTCCCTTTTATAATGCCTTACTTGACAAAGACAAAGAATTTATAGAGATAAAGGAATTTGACTTGTCTGTGAATGAAAATGAAAAATACATTGCAGAGAAACAATCCGACCGAATTGTCTCAGACATTAAAATCCCCAAAAACCTAAAACTCAGCGACCGGCACTTCCGCAAAATGAGTTACTCTCATCTCGCAGGAGACCATATATACCACCCAAAAGAATATAAATCGAAGGGATATGAAGAGGACAGTTATGAACAGTTTATTTTCAAAGACCTTGCCCGTGGAATAAAAGCCGGGGATATGCTGCATAATATATTTGAGTTTATAGATTTTTCAGATGATGAAGATTTGAATTGGAAAAAGGTCATAGAACAATCCCTCAGCCGGTTTCTGCCGAAGGACAATAATGAAAAAACAAAGGAAAAATTACTGGAGATGGTACAAACCGTCCTGAATACAACAATTAGCTTCGGCAATGATTCCTTCAGCTTATCGGAAATTGAAAGGGCAAAACGCATAACAGAACTGGAATTTGATTTCATTACAAAACGTTTCAAAATAAACAGCCTGTCTGAACTGGAGAATAAGCTACCTGATGGCTATCAGATCAGTCATAAACAAAATGAAGACATTGAAGGGCTTTTACATGGCTTTATAGATCTGTTTTTTGAGCATAATGGCAAGTATTATATCCTCGACTGGAAGTCCAACTTTTTAGGTGACAGGACCGAAGATTACAGCAAAGAAAAGATGACAAAGGCGATGAGTGAGAGCAATTATCATCTGCAGTACCTCATCTATACATTGGCAGTAAAGAAGTACCTTACGCTGAAAATCGAAAACTTTGATTACGATACTCAATTCGGCGGTGTTATTTATATTTTCCTGAGAGGTGTACGTGAAGATGAAGACAAGGGCATTTTTACCTTCAAACCAGAGATAGAGGCAATACAGAAAATTGAAAATATCTTTTCAAAAAACGACATTAAGAATCTGATAAAATCGTGAATATCAACATTAGGTGTCCTCGATATTTTTCCTCATCAGTTGTCTGATCGTTACGAGGTGGGCAAAGAAAACCAAAGGCACAATAAAGCCCGGCAGCCAAATAAAAGGAAAGTGCATCATGGCAATATTGGGCTGCTCAAATCCGAATTGCTGAAAGGGAAAAGGAACAGACAATACACCGTGTATTACAACATTTAATAGCAGGGCAGCACATAATAGATTCCACCCGATAATCAAACCTTTGCTGAGTTTCATCTTTACAAAGCCGAAATAATAGATCAACGGAGCAGTAATTCCTGTAAAAATATCGAAATTCCTTCCTTCATAAGTGATGATCTCAGGCAATAATTCATACAGAAAAAGCCAATGCAAAACAATTTCTACCGGAAGGCGGACAGCTTGAAGTATTGTGAGTGTTTTAATATTCAGGCTATCGATATATTGACGTCCTTTTACTGTGCAGAACAAAATTATAATCAGAATAACAACAGGCCCGAAAACAAGGAGAAATCTGGGCGGCAACGTTTTGGTGACAGTATAAAAACCTGTCATAGCCACCCCCGCCTGAAGCGTCAGCCACAAAACTGAAACAGTCAGTACCTTGTGTGACTTTCCGGATGTATAAAAAATAAAGAGGCTCAATAAGGTAATAAGAATAAAAATCAGGCTTATACTGATGGGTAAATTATCCATTCTAATGATATTAATATCGGTTGATTCTTTTTTTTATTTAAAAACAGTTAATAATCAACTATCAGTTCAACACTGTATAAATATAACAAATGATTGAATAAAATTTCAGGATTATCAGATAAACAAAAAAATTTCAAATGTAAATAAAGCTGATTTGTATTTTACAAATAATTGGAATAGAATTCAAACTATTGTATATTACATGAAGTATAGTTTCTTGGCTTAAATCCATAAACCAAGCATTTTCAACCAAGCTATATAATCATAAAACAACAGGACAGAATGAAAGCCTTTAATATAATATTAATACAGTTACTAATAATATCCGTACTCAACGGACAGAATCGTACAGAGTATTTCAAATCAATCCCTTTGATTGATGACAACACGCCCCGATGGGC
>CAJQOX010000060.1 GCA_905480075.1 uncultured Aureispira sp.
AGCAGGCTTCACTGTATTCAGCTGTGAAGTTCATTTTGACAGATTACCAAATGATGTGACCACGGTGGACTTCATAGAAGGCAAAGGGCAGGAATACAACAAAAACCACTTTAATTGCTTTCGTGTCAAGCTAAAAACATGGAAAGATAAAGACTTGGGTGAAGAAAAAGACTCTGACAAAAAAGTATCTGAATTTCAGAAAAAATATGGTGTGGACATAAAACCTAAACCAAAACCCAAGCCTAAACCAAAACCCAAGCCCAAGCCGGAACCCGAGCCCGAGCCGGAACCTGAGACGCCCGATACGGTAGCTGTTCCTATTCCCGAGCCCGAACCGGAACCTGTCGTTGAGAAGGAACCCGCCTACTCTGTAAGCAGATTAAGGTCAGAGGATGACATTGTATGTGGGGAGATGCTGGTTTTGGATAAAATTAAGTTTCATGACAATTCGACCAAATTCAAGGGGATGATTGCAGCAAATAAAACACTTTTTTTCATTTTCAATTATATGAAAGAACATCCCAAATCCACCTTGATGCTATATGGACATACTGACATATTCGGTCCTTTGGAATTCAATATGACCTTATCGAAGGCAAGGGTTGTTAAAATTCAAAGATGGTTATCGATGTATGGAATAAAACACCACCGTATAAACTATGAGTGGTTTGGACCTGCCCAACCTCTTGTGCCTGAAGGAAATCCTGTTAACAGGCGAGTAGAAATCAAGATTGATTGTAATGAATAAATTAAGTTATAACTATTTATTGATCAGGAATGCTACCTATTCTCTGACAGTATATTAATACAGAAGATAGTCATAAGCTGAGTGCCCTGATAAATTGAGATAATAAGATCAAAAACATTAATGAAGCACAGTATCAACATTTTTTTTTGTTTTATTTATTTAGCCACTGCAATGTCACAATCAGATAAACTGCTGACATTGCAAAAGACCACAAAGGGTACAGCCAATACATTGATGTGGAAAAACGAGGGAGACTCCTTGTTTGTAGATGTTCAGAACGGACATAAATACCTGATGCACAATCTAAAGGCCGGACAGACACTTTATTCAATAAAAAAATTTTATTCAGTAGACATTACTGATTTATACTTCAACAACAGCAACCTTAAAACCAACGATTTAAAAATCGGACAGGTGATAAGAATTCCTGTTGTTAGCGAGGCTATAAAATTATATAAGGAAAGCGGCAGCAAAGATAGTTCATTAATTCCTGTATATTACAAAATAAGGCCTTCTGAGACCTTATACAGAATTTCCAGGGTATTTTTCAGATTACCGGTAGACATTGTTAAATCCAGGAATCATCTTATTTCTGACAATCTTGAAAAAGGCCAGGTATTACAAATTGGATGGATAAGCAAGACTGGAATACCCGATTCTTTATATACTTTCAATGGTCTGACCGGAATTCTGGGCGAAGAGAGTCAAAAGAACAAATACAAATACGAGGAACGTTACAACGGTATCAACGAAGAAGTAATCAACGGAATTGCAAGTTGGGACAAGTCGATGGATTTATCATCAAAAAACAAATTGTATGTGATGAGTTCAAAGGTTAAGAAAGGAAGTATCGTCCGTTTGGAGAATCCGATGACGCAACGCTATCTATATGCAAAGGTAGTAGCTTCAAAGCCAGAAAATTCAACTACGAGAGAATCAATAGTAATTTTAACTCCTACGGTAGCCCGGGCATTAGGCGGACTTGACTCTCGTTTTCATGTAAGGATGTATTTTTGTAAATGACTCAAGATTCTTTTGCTGTAAATCTGAAAGTCAGAAACATTTAACATACAGAGGGGTCGTTTCGATTTCATTAGACCACCTGCCGGCGATGTCTTTAATACGGATTTTAAAAACAACGGGGTCAAAATATTCAGAAATTGGTTGACAGAGAATGAGGGGATTCGTGGGATGAATACAACAAAGCTGTGACATCGTGACTTCAAGTTGACCTGAGATACCACTAACCACACCCTGCGGTTCAATAGTAGGAATTTGATAAAAAAGTGTATCATTAGGTGTTCGTCGGGTGTCAATAATAATAATATGACTTGTTGTGTCATTATCCTTTCCTAAATCGCCGTCACCATCCGTAAAATCAAATTTAAAAGTAACTACACCAGTAAGTTGTTGTATAGTATCAACAATGATAGGGTCAGCATCTCCCGGAACAGTCTGATAGAAACCCACCCAACTGATAGAGGGTGTATCGTCATAGATCGGTGGTTTTTCACATCCTGTCCAGGCAAAACATGTTAAAGCAAAGAGACAAAAAATCAATAAGTTTTTCATGTATTCAAATTAACAATTCATTATTTAAAAAACATTCATAGTCAAAAACAAATAAAACGGTAATTTAACTACATTCGAGGGTAATTTCACTACTTTCCATAATATTACTATAATTACCCTCATTGTCTACAACCTGAACTTGGTATTTCATAGACCTTTCAGGAAATTGAGTACTGCTATAGCAAGAAGAACTATCGGGAAAAATACAGCATTGAGCATAAACAACAATTGAAACCTCTCCGCTACGGCTGCTGTTAGTGTTGTTATTCCCCAGATAATCCGGTAATTTATAGGTAGCAATATTCAATCCATTTCTTGAATCTTTAACAAAAATATTGTCAGAAGTATCAGAACCTAAATTTCCATCACCATCAGTGAAAGAAAAAACAAGAAATAATGAATCGCCAGAATTTTGAACCATATAACTCTTCGAAACACTGACAAACTCAACAAAAGGAATTTTAGAAGTAGCTTTATCACAGGAAAAAAAAGAGACAAAATATAAAAGCAGCAAAAAAGGTGTTAATTTTATAGTCATAAAGAAAAAACAATTTCAATAGATTAAATGAATAACAAGTACGAAACAATAAAAACAAAGATAAAAGAAGTTAATAAAGAGACATTTGAAGAAGTGGCTCTTTCAGTATTCCGATATCAGCAACAAAATAATCCACTTTATCATAAATTCATAAAATTACTCGGGGTTTCCCCTGAATTGGTAACAAAAACAGAACAAATACCATTCCTTCCCATACAATTTTTTAAAAGCCACCCCATAAAAACTGGGAAGTGGGAATCAGAACTTATTTTTAGCAGCAGTGGTACAACACAAAAAAAACAGAGCAAACATCACCTAAGATCCTGTTCTTGGTATGAAGAATGTGCATTAAGTGCTTTTGAAGAACAGTTTGGTTCGATAAAAGATTTTGTTTTGTTGGCTTTACTTCCCTCTTATCTAGAACGGGAAGGATCTTCATTAGTTTACATGGTGGAACAATTTATCAAAAAATCAGGACATTCATCAAGTGGTTTCTATTTATATAATACGAAAGAATTGACGGATATGTTGATAAAATGTATGAAAAAAGATCAAAAGATACTATTGATAGGAGTAACTTATGCAATGCTTGACTATGCCGTTGACCATCCTATGGCACTCAAAAAAGTTATTATGATGGAAACAGGCGGAATGAAAGGCAAGAGGAAAGAACTGTTGAAAGAACAAATACACCATAGATTAAAAGAAGCATTCGGGCTGAATAGTATTCATTCAGAATATGGCATGACAGAACTCTTATCGCAGGCCTATTCCAAAGGTGAAGGTATTTTCTTTCCCAGCCGGACTATGCAGGTAATGATTCGGGAAACTACAGACCCGATGAATATACTGCCTGACAGGAAAACAGGAGGTATAAATGTAATAGATTTAGCAAATATTGATAGTTGCAGTTTCATAGCAACAGATGATTTAGGCAGAAGATATGAAGATGGCACCTTCAGTCTGCACGGGCGGTTTGATTCAAGTGAATTGAGGGGCTGCAATTTATTACTTGAAGGCAACTAAGGTTCTGTTCTGTAAAACAGTAATTTAGATATAAAATATTTGCAAAAGGGGCGTATTTTTTGTAAATTTAGTAGGTAAAAATAAATTATAATCCAAAATTTCCTTTTAATGAATCAACTTCTCTTATCATCCCGACGTTTAGAATCGAATAAAGTATTACAATCAGGCTATATAGATGTTTTTGAGATGTTGCAAAAACATGAAAACTCTGACTGTCTCAATTTATCTGCAGAACTTCCTGAGATGAGCTTGACCTTACATTGGAAAGAGGTCACAACCCCTGCTACACCCGAAAGTTTCAAGGCTTTATCCGGAAAAAAACTACAGGAATACAAATTTCAATATCTTGGCCAATTCAAATATAACAATCTGTTAATCAGTTCTGAATCTGAATCATTTTCTTCCTCTTTCCCTGACAGGAACATTCACAATTGCGAGATAGAGAACACCGGGTGGGTAAATTGTACCTGGCTTATAGATTTTCTGATGAATGCAAAATCCATTCAGGAGAACCCTTTGCGTAGCGAGCGCTTGTTCTGGCAAAAAGAAAAGGATAACTTTG
This sequence comes from uncultured Aureispira sp., assembly GCA_905480075.1. Taxonomy (GTDB): domain Bacteria; phylum Bacteroidota; class Bacteroidia; order Chitinophagales; family Saprospiraceae; genus Aureispira. The sequence goes on from CAJQOX010000060.1 coordinate 4,447, forward strand.
TTCTTTCTCTTTCGTCTGAAGCCCTCGATTTACGGAATGCCGAACAGGAAAAATTCCTTTTTAACAAGGAATTTACCCGTATTTCATGGAGTCATACTACCTTGTTTGCCGGACATTGATTTAAAAGAGGACAAAGCCCCAAATTAATCAAAATGAAATATCAGACAAAGGAATCTGATATTTTTGAATAAGTTCGTTGGATTTATTTATGAGCTTAAAAGTAACAGAAACGGGTTTGGTGTTATTAATTTCAATTAATCCAAAATTATTATCAGAGACTGCTTTGCCAACCCTGCGGCTGTTTTCTTGAGCTGTTTTTGGTCTTTGTGACAGACTGCTTGATGTAATATCATAAATTGGGTAAGAAATCTTGTTTTGAAGTTTTGAAATTTCACCAAAATGTGCATCTCCGGAAATGAACAGTACTGCATCGGCACTGACCTCCTTAATAAGTTGAAGGAATTTATCTTTTTCCCGGGGGAAATTACTCCAGGACTCTCCTTTGTTATCCTGATTAGAGAATTGGATAGAGGAAGCGATGATACGTAAATCAGCGTTTAATTCAAGTTGTTTTGCCAGCCAAAGCCATTGTTTTTGACCAAGGATGCTTGAATCAGGAGCGTGCAGAGGCAGGTATTTGCGTTCCTTTTTTTTTCTCTCGAAATTTTTAACCAGATTATCTCTGAAAGACCGGGTATCCAAAAGTATGAGTTGAATGACCAAAGTATCAAGACTAAAAAAAACAGCATCATAGACCCCCTGATGATTTCTGCGTTCTGAAGAATCGGGGACATTCCAAAAATCGAGAAAGATTTGCCTTGAATCCTCTTTAAGGGGATAATATTTACCCCCATCATTTTCACCATAGTCGTGGTCGTCCCAGGTAGCGAACACAGGAACATGATCAATCAGTCGATTAAAAGAGGGCTTGGCTTTTAGTTTATTGTATTCATTTTTAAAAACATCAACCTCCCGGGTATCGGCGTAGACATTATCACCCAAAAAGACAAATACATCCGGCTGATACATCAATACGGTATCAAGAATATCGAGGGCATTGTTTTGATTAATACAGGAACCAAAAGCAATTTTGAAAGGTTGCTGAGTACTATTAATTTCAGGATTTTTTGACTTGCAGGAAAACAAAACAAAAAAAAACGAGAGAGAAAGCAAGCGCTTAAATAAAAAATTAATTTTCAAGACGGGTAGATTGAAGAGCTAATAATATGGAAGCAGTGAAAATTAAAATTTAGCTCTGATCTGCACTTTAATTTCGGAACGGGTACTTCCCTCAATTTCATTGAGGCCTGAACTAATAACCGATCTGTCCGTGAAATACGTTTGAGAAAAACGGAGCCACAAGCTGAAATTCCTATTAATTTTACAACTGACATTGAAATAATACCTGAGGCCCTGACCATAATAAGGAATTACAGAAAAAGCATATAATACATCATTCTCATAGGCATAAATTCTTGTATCATAATTATCGGTATCGAAGAAAGCCAATCTGAACTGAAATTTGACAGGAATAATTTTAGGTTTAAAAATCAAGTCCTGATAGAGCATAAAGCCTTGATTGAATTCCTGATTCTGATAAAAAGAAAATTCTACTCTTGACCGGATAGAGAATTGACTTGACACATCATAACTGAAGTGGAATCTAAGATTTTGTCTGTCATGATTGATCAGCTGATCGATATTGGTGGTATTTCCGGAGAGGTTTTTTCCTTTTTGCTCGAATCGATATTGAATATAGGCAGTAATAAAATAATTAGGAGAATATTCCAGTTTCCCAAAAATCTCATAGCCTTTGGAAGGGGCATCGATTTGATAGCGCAGCCATGGAAACTGAAAAAAGTCGAAATAGGAACTCAGTTTAACTCCTTTACCTAAACGGGATTCAAGGCCAAAATAAAGGCCTGCTTCATTCGAAGCATCTGAAGTTTCCCCAAAAGCATTCCCATTGAGGGTATAATATTTGGGATCATAATACCTGTGCAGGACGGCAAAGCTGACACGGGGGTCCAACTCAGCCATTAAGGAATTCAGTGTAGCCACTCCACCATTTTCATTTACAGCAGTTTCACCAAAAAACTGAAGGTTGCGGTACCTGATGGAATAATCCAGACTGGCATTGATTGATTGGTTTCCTGAAAATTGAAATTTCTGATAGAGAGCAGGATTATCCCGAACCAGTGGATTGGTCAGATAATTATGAACAAAGTTGGCACCGACATGCCAGATTTTGCCTGAATATTTCACTCTTGCTCCGGAAGTCACCAAACCAATAGCATTTTCATTTGCGATTTCAGCAGTGGTTCTGTGATTTCCAATTTCCTGCAATGAGCTGATTTCCAGATCGGCATCTTCAACAAGAGAATCGATATCAGATTTTAGGTTCGCATCCCTGAGTCTGTAAGAGCCAAAGACTGTAACTTCTAGATTTTTGTCTTTAAGGAACTGAAAGTGCCCGGCTGCACCTCTCATAAACAAGGCTTCGTTTACAGAGGCATAGGGTCTTATTGGCAGTGAGATACGTTTAATATTGAGAACATCCGTACCTTTTCTGATGCCAAAGCCTCCCCAGATAGTCAGGCCCTGACCGAAGTACACCTGAAAATCACCGAGGGCAACAGAGTGAACATTTTTAGAAATTTTCCTGAGATAAAAGTGGCCGGAGTAATAATCGAAGCCCTGAGGATTAGAGCCTGTAAAGAATTCTTCCCCTGCATCTTTTTCCATAGTAAGACCGAAACTCATGCGGTCTTTATAGCTCATTTTATACCTCAGGTAAAATTTATCGGGAGAACCAAGATAGCGGGAACCCGTTTCACCCGGTTGCAAGGGCGAGAAGCCTTTTTGAGGTTCAAGGATACGCTGATAACGGGCAAAAATCTGATGCCTTCCCCATTTGAACATTTTGCCGAAGTTCAGTTTTTCAGTTTCCTTTGTTGCGGAGACCGAAATATAGGGAGTTAATCTTACAATAGTTTTAACATCAAAGGTAGGAACGCCCTGTAATTCGTAGAGAGAAAAAATCTGCCCGAATCGTTTTCGGTATAGCAAGAGAGATTGAATCTGAATAGCAGAGAAGAGGCCGAAATCATTCAATTCCTCTTCAGAAGCATTATTCAGGTCGAGGGGATTTTTTTGATATTCTTCGAGGTATTCGAATTGTGTTCCGAAATCAAAATCTTCAGATTCAGAATCGGCAACAATATTCTCAATGAGAAACTGCGTGCTATTGCTCACTTCATTTTCCTGTTCCTTATCTTTTTTGTTTTTCTGAGAAAACAAAAAAAACGGCAAGAAGAAAAACAGTAAAAATAAAGAAATAAAACGCATAGCAATTTATTTTATAATAATCCTTCAGGTAGAACAAATCTCAATAAAGGGTTGCATTCAAAAATTCACAAGATAATACAGTCAAAACAGAATCAATTGGCATCAGATTTTTCAGTTTTTTTATCCCCTACAACATAACTTACAGAAATTCCCGGCGTAACACCAAGTTGCATATGATAAGAAGCAGAAACATCAATTTTGAGTCCTTTCATATTCAATCCAAGACCAAAGGAAGCCAATAAAGGAGAGGTAGAGACCCCTGCACGGATAAATAAAATATTAACAGGATGGTATTCAACACCAAATCTTGCATTAAAAGGATTAATAAGATCCTTTTCAATTTCAGCGGTAATTCTAAGTTGATCAGAGGGAATATAAGCAGCACCGAGTTTAAAAACAGATGGCAATGCATCCCCGTTAGGCAATTCAATACGCGCCGGGCTAAAAGCATGTGCAGCAAGGTGAAAATGTTTAGTAACTTTGGTGAGGATACCTATTTCGAAGGTAAAGGAGTGCGCTGCGCCATAATAAGAATTGCCAAATCTTGTGCCCAGATAATTGAATTGAGCCCCGATAGACATTCTTTTGAACAATTTACGGGAATAGGAAAGACCTATTTTTTGTTCATTATAACTACCATAGCCAAAATAATTGACCGAAAGGCCAATCGTACCGATCGATTTATGAGGGTAGGCCACACCAAACAAAAAAGAATTTAGGCCATCTGCAACAAGGAACCTTCGTTCTCCATACACTGTAAAGGAGAGGTTTTCGAGATAGCCGAGGCCCGCCTGATTGGTAAAAATGCTATTGATATCCGTAAAAGTCAAACTTGCATTTGCCATAGCAGCACCTCGTGCACCTGCATTCTGCGGTATACCATTTTGAGCATGAGAATGAAAAAAGAAACAAAAGAGAAATACAGAAAGTAAATATTTTTTCATAAGGATCAATATATAGTATATATATCTTTAAAAACAAATAAGCAAAAACTATAGCACAGAAAAAAAAACCGTTGACAAATCACTAAGCTACAGCAAACTGTATCATACAAACCAAACAAAGCAGCAACTTTTCATACAGTAGGGTACAAAATGCGGAATCTAGTTCAGCAATCCAAGATAATTAACTATATTTTTTGTAATTTTACGTAATTTCTGTAAAATCGGGATAGTTGGGAAGTAAAAATATTAAAATAAAAAAGCCCAAAACTATACTATTTATAAATAATTGACTTTAAATTTAATGGTGGTATCAAATTTGAAATAAATCACACTAACAGATACAGAGTTGAAATGGATTTTTTTTTACAAATGATTTTTTTGATTAAACTAAAAGAAACCATTGAACTAAATACAGATATTATTGTTTATAAAATTGAACGGATAAACAATAAGGGTATTTTCCCTACATGACAACACCAAAAATCCGGTGCTATGTTGTATAAATTATCACTATATTAATCACGGTCTTATTAAGGCCCAAAAAAATGTCTGCAAATGAAGAATGGTAAAATTTCTCTACCCGACAATGAAACATTAGAATTTTACGAAGAAATTGGTGATCAGCACATCCTTACCACATTAGATACTCCCTTGCGCAGCGATGCTTTCCATCTTAATGATGAAGAAAAAATCGAACAGATTCAAGAGCATTTCAAAGAAATAATGAACATATTGGGTCTCGACCTACAAGATGACAGTCTCAAAGGAACTCCTTACCGTGTGGCGAAAATGTATGTCAAAGAAATATTCAGTGGACTCAACCCAAAAAACAAGCCTAAGATTGCTCTTTTTGATAACAAGTATAAGTATTCCGAAATGCTTATAGAAAAGAACATAGTCCTGCAATCCACCTGCGAACATCATTTCCTACCAATATATGGCAAAGCCCATGTTGCCTATATAGCCAATGGAAACGTGATAGGTTTATCCAAGATTAACCGGATAGTTCAGCATTATGCTAAACGTCCTCAGGTACAGGAACGGTTGAGCTTGCAAATTCTGGAAGAACTTAAAACTGCTTTGAATACAGAAGATGTTGCAGTATATATAGACGCCAAACACATGTGTGTATCCACGCGGGGTATTAAGGACAATTCAAGCAGCACAGTAACAACAGCCTACAGTGGCAAATTTAGTGAAGATATAACAAGAAAAGAATTCCTGGCAGCCATTCACAGCACACAGGAATATTAGTAAATAATGATATAAATATTTAAAACGGGCATCTCAATAATAAATTGTGATGCTTTTTTTATTTGGCGAAGATGAAATAAAGAAAAATAGCAGGATAAATTAGCAGAAATTAATGATAAATGATTAATTTAGGCAATTGAATATTTTTCACCAGCAAGAAGAATTATGCGAACAATACTATTACTGATAATAATTCCGGTATTACTCAATGGGCAGTGTTACAATCGTTATTCAACAGAAGTATTTTCAACAGTACAAATCACCAATGACATACTGTACGGAGAAAGTATCAACAGTGAAGGTGATACGATAAGTTTAATGCTTGATTATTATGAACCCTCAGGAGATAATGTCGAAAAGCGACCTTTATTAATACTGATGCCTGGCCCTGACCTTGTCAAGGGTTCCAAGAATGACAGTACATTGGTAGTTTTGTCAAACAAACTGGTCAGGCGAGGATATACTGTAGCGGCAATAAATTTCAGGAAGGCCTATTCTTTACAAAGCCTTCTGGATAAAAACGGTTTATTTAAAGCAACCCTGGATGCCTCTCAGGATGCCAAAGCAGCGGTGAGGTTTTTCAGAAAGGAATTACAAAGCACAAATAATTATCCTGCAGACAGCAATATGATATGGCTTGGCGGCATAGGAGGAGGTTCTATGGCTGCACAGATGTCAGTATATTTGAATGATACGCTAGAGGTTTCAGAAGCGTGGCGTTCAATTATAAGAAATTCCGGAGGATTGGAAGGGAACAGCGGACATCCTCAATATTCCTCATCCGTACGTGGAGTGATCAATCTGAGCGGGGCAATTATTGATACATCCTGGATGTCGGACAATACGGAACCTATTATAAATATTCATGGCGACTCGGATGACTATTATCCTTATATGACAGACAGTTTATTTGCCTACACACATAACAGAACCTGCAACGGACATCATGAATTGTGCTATAAGAGATTGAACGAGGCTACCTTTGTACAGACACATAATTCACATGCCAATGACAACGATTTCAGTATTCTTGCCGCCAATCAGAACGGTGATATACCTGCACAGTTTAGTGCGGGTGTTCGGGGCTTGGGCTTAAAACTATATTATACATCGAGTTTTTTCTGTAGCGGGAGTGGCACACAGTTATATGCCTATCACGGGGATCCTTTTCTGGGATGCATAAAATTCAGTGATATAGGTTCACAGATTTTAAGTTTTTTGAACAGCAATCCGGATGAATTTTTATTTATAACAATAGAAGGTACGGCAAGTAATAATGATATAGCGACAGGATTTAACAGTGCCGGACTGAGTTCTTTTTTATATCAGCATACCTTGGGAAGCCCCTGGCCAACTATCGGGGAATTGATAGACAGCGGTCAACGGATAATAGTAATGAATTCCAATTCGGGTCCCTCCCTTCCGGGCTATCATACGATGTGGGATTTCATACAGGACACAGAGTATAATTTTCAGAACACCGGAGCATTCAACTGCAACTATCTACGTGGCAATACAAATTCAGATATTTTTTTATTGAATCATTTTCTGACAGTTGCTTCGCCACAGCCATTGAGTGCCGGGGCAACCAATGCATGGGACCTGGTTCTTAACCGAGCACGACAGTGTTCTGCTGCTCGTGGGCTTCACACAAATTTGTTATATATTGATTTTTTCAATTCCGGTGATGTATTCCGGGCTGCGGACAGCCTTAACCGGATCGGGGAAGAATTTCCTGCCGTTCAGGGTAGTTTCATTTTAAATGCATCGGCCCAACAATCGGGGATTCTTTCAGAATTATATACAATAAGCGGAGGCGGCTTTGCACCTTACAAGGGAAATTGGGGAGATACTGCTGCTTATTTTATAGCAGATTATATGATCAGGCATTTCCCTTGTGAAATGTCCTGTGCCACCGCAGTGGATCAAATTTCAGGGCTTGATACAATATGGCTGGATTCTGTCAGCAACTACAGTGTAGGGTTTAATAACGGAGCAAGTTATGAATGGATCTTACCGGACACTAATTACAACAACCTTACGAGTTTGATGATCTCCGGAGACACAAGTGGTCAATTTACGATTAAAGTAATTGAAACAAGTCAATACGGATGTATATATGATACAATTCAGAAAACGGTCATGGTAGTACTTAATACCGGAACTGAGAAAATAAAGGGAGACGGAGCTTTTAGTATTTTCCCTAATCCTACCAGTGATAAACTTTGGATTAAACTAATGAACCGAACGGAGGAACTGTATACTATAACGATATATGACAGGCAGGGGATGTTGGTATTTCAGAAAAAAAAGTTAATCTCCGAACTCACAGAGTTGGATATTGATAATTTAACAGAGGGTATTTATGTAATCAAATTAGTCGGAAAGCATACATATTCATCAAAATTCACAAAAAAACCATAAGTAATCACAAAAAAATACAATAATTTTACAAATACGCAACTACTTTAGCTATATTGCGTAAATATTGTAAGAAACTATGCAATACACCACCTAAATCGCCAAATACAATATATAAGCCCGAATATTCCCAAATCACGAAATTTCATTCTGAACACACTTTTAAATTTCGTGACATAAATAAATCCTTTCTTTTATTTAACATAAAATAAGGGATAGTAAAGACACACAATACGAGCTTATAATTTGTATACAAAGAAGTAATACTTATACCATCTAATCTATCAAAATGAGAAAAAAATTACATATCACTATTGCTTTTGCAAGTCTGATTACATTCATTTTATTAATTGTATGTTGTACGAACAAACGAAAGGACTGTTCTTTCGGAAGTACAATTCTTGATACAATGTCTAAGGACAAACTGGAAAGTAGCAACAGGGCGTACAATTACTCTGATTACGAGAATAAGCCTGTTACTTTTACCATCATATACAAAGGAGACCTTTCGGATATGATTACCGATAACAGCAATAATTTCAAAGCATTGATAGATACTTATGGGTTCAGAATAGAACAACCCTTTGAAATAAATACTGAGATGAAAGGAATAGTGTTGGTCTCCTCAACAAAATTCTCAGAACCTATAAATATCGGGAAAGAGTTCTCCTTGGTAAATGAGGTTATGATGGTGGAAGTCAGTAATACAAAAAATAATAATGATATCGTTTCCTGACAATACTTTTTGACTCAAAAAAAAACATAATTCCTAACAGAATTATGTTTTTTTTTGCTAAATATCTATGACAAAATCAGTAAAACTTAACATCTTCCTGTGTTTCGGGAGTATAAATATAAATTGGTAAAGTCACACCAATTCTAAATCCTATCAACAGATCCACTCTGTCTTTATCATCTACCATCATGGTATCGAAATTAAAGCCCCTTCTGTTTTTGGTAAAAGCCTGCATAAAATCGAAGCCGCCGAAGAAGTTGAGCATACGATTTTTATCGAGGTGTCTGTACCCGATATACTGTCTCATAGCGAAACCTGAAGTCATGCGGTCATATCCTTTTTTATAATCACCCGACAAAGCAAAAACTTCTCCTCCAATCACTTCAATACGGACCCAATGTTGCTCATAGCCACCTTCAAAACGCACTTCAATACCTGACCTTTTATATTTTTTAAATACGGGGATGAGATAACTGACAGAAACACCGAGAAAAAAACCACGTTGCCCCAGTTGCACGTCAGAAAGCTGACCAAATCTGTCAATAAGAAAACCTTCCTTTTCTCTTAAACTGGAAACAACATCTGTTTTGACATCATCGACAAACTGATAGTCACCAACGAGACCTAAAATAAGGTTATTGGGCATAATGTATTGCACTTTTCCAGCCAGTGAAAAATTATATTTAAAATTCTCAGCCATATCAGCAAAGGGAAGATGAATGCCGTAGGAAAAATCTATGAGAAACCCGGACGGGGGTTTAATTTTTTCAGTATAAGATATATTTTCCTCAGAACTTTGCCCCAAAGAGGAGTAGACATTGAAGAAGAGAAGAAGAAAGAAACAAAAAACCCCAAGGCATCTCATAAGAAAAGTTTAAAAGCAAAAAGAAGTATAAAGAAAAAAAGAGCTAAAAGGATACCAAAAGAATTATCGGTGAGAATAAATCACCAGGAGAAAACAATATTCTGTTCAATATCAGGATGAATGCTTTTTGCAACCGGGCAATTCCGTCCAGCATTTTCCAACAACCTTTTAACCTCATCATCAATTTTCAATTCAGGCATTAAGACATTAATTTCAACCGCAGAAACTCTGCGGGGATGAGAAGCCATAATTTTTGTTACTTCAGCAGAAGCGCCGGTAATATCAATATTTTTACCTTCAGCAACAATCCCCATAATAGTAAGCAAACAGGAAGCTAAAGAATTAGCAAGCATATCAGTAGGAGAAAAAGCCGCTCCTTTCCCTTTGTTATCGACAGGGGCATCAGAAATAATCAATTCGCCTGATTTAATATGAGTAGATTCAACCCTGAGATTACCTGAATAAATTGCTTTTGAAGTCATTGATATAGGATAAAAAGTAAAAAAAAGATTATTGAAGATCAAATAAATTGTTGACACCAACTGTTCTGTTAACAGTAAAGCCTTCGGCATAATCAAAAGAAGCCGGGCGACCTAAAGTAGCATTTCTTCCCCTGACAGTTTCAAAAAAGTTACTGACAGAGATAGGAGTTGCAGGTTCTTTGGAATCCGGGTTATAAAACTGAGATTTAAAGGCTTTGATAATTTCAATTTTTTCATCCATAAAATCAGAAATATCGACAACAAAATCAGGTATAATATGATAATCCTGAATATAATGATAAACAGCAGATGGCCTCCATTCTTTCTGAGATGCACCTTCCCATTCTGTTTCTATCTTTCTTAACCCTGAATAAAAACAAGCATCAGATACTAATTTAGCAGCTCTTCCATGGTCAGGATGTCGGTCAGAAACTGCATTGGCAAGAATGATATCCGGTTTAAGCAACCTGATCATCTGAATAATTTTGAGTATATTGTCCATATTATACTCAAAGAAGCCATCTTCCATACCTAAATTACCTCTAACCAAAGCCCCCATTAACTTAGACGCCTCTTCTGCTTCCTTCAGGCGGATTTCTGCCGTTCCTCTTGTACCTAATTCACCTTTGGTAAGGTCAAGCAGCCCCACTTTTTTTCCTAAATTAACATGGCGCAATAAAGTACCTGAGCAAGACAATTCAATATCATCGGGATGAACACCTATTGCAAGAATATCTAATTTCATAATCAGTACAAATAAAAAAAATTAAAATTTAATAAGCTTTTTATTAACTACAGGAATACCTTTATCGTTCATCAGGGACAACAAATATAAGCCTTTTTCCAAATTGTACAAATTGATTTGTTCTACGAATTCACCGGAGAAAACTTCCTGCCCCATAGTATTATAAATAATAAGGGAATATTCTGAATCAGAATCATCATCTGATAGTTTTAGATTCAAAATCCCTTCTGTAGGATTGGGATAAACAAGGAGTTCAAGGGAAGGGTTTTCAATATTATCGACAGGAATAAGGGTAAAATCAGCCCCTCCCCAAAGAAGGGGTCTTATCATAACAGACCCTTTGATTGACATCGTATCCCAAGAGGACCCTGTGCCAATAAAGGTTTTAGATCTTGCATCAGTAGACCGGTCAAAGCCTACCGGAACTTCAGGGCCAAAAGATTGTTGCCAACCCACATAAAACTTTTGTCCGGGTTCCAGATGAACCAGGACTTTATCACCCGAGAAATCCAATAATTCTACAAAATAGAAACCATTGAAGCCATTAGCATATTGGAGGTGGAATAAATCTCTTGAAAAAGCTTCAGGACCAGTCAGAGAATCGAGCCAAACCTTAACATTAATAAAGTCGAGCTGAGCATCACGGTTAGTAAAGTAGGGTAAATGAAAATAAATTCCCTGCAGGGTGTCCTTGATTTCAGAAGTAAACTCTACAGCTACCTTGGTACCTAACCCCTGAGCAATAACGCGTGTTTCGGCCGTACCGTCATCGTAGGCGAAATAATTATCAAGGACCGTGTTAGTTGAAACAGTATCATTGAAGAAAAAGACAGGATTGCTTTGAAAACCACCCGGAGAAAGAATTTTATAGGTAGACCGGATAGTAGTTTTTTCCGTAGGGTTAAAAGAAGAATGAAAGGTACCTGCCAGTTCATGTCTGAGAGAATCATCGGAATTAGCACTTGGAAAATAAGAAGGAATTGCAGGGATACCTTCAACAATCAGGGAAGTAGAAGCGGGAGAAATTTCCTCTACTTCATACTCTCTGTCCAGGGTAGCTATTCCGGAAACATCATTATGGTTGAAATTATAAATAAGGACAGAATCTGCCCAGCAAGAGGGCCCTGTAAAGTGACGCCAGGGCATAGAGGAATAATTATTTTTTAGAGGAGTGGTAGGCCTTTGTGTAAAAGTGACATCAGGGTGTCTTCCATAATTGGGGTTCAATGAATCGGCGTTATTAGCCCTAGATTCATCCAGGATGATATAATCGAGATGCCAATGATCGTTATTTCCAGACACCGAGGCAAGGTTTCTGTATCTGAACTGAAAGCCATTATAGAGGTAAAATCCTGAATCGACCGCAATATACTGTTGATTAAATTCAGGAATTACAAGCGTTGAAACAGAATCCGCTACCCCGGGAACAGCCCAAACAGAAATCCAGACATCATTGCTGTCTTTAAATTCCAGAAAAAAGGAATCCCGTTCTTCCGGGCGATCAGAGAGGCCCTGTTTTTGATAAAAGAAACTAAGATAGATAGCATCAGCTGCTGTTTTTCCGGACAAGTCGATATGTTGTGAAGTCAGTGTATCGGCAGGAGAACCCATCCCTACCGAGGCTGACGTATTATAAGGAGTGCCATCAGGTGAAAGGCCTTCGAAAGTAGCCACTCCAACAGAGGGAGGTTTGAAAGCCATATCAAAATTCACAAAAACATGGTTATCCTGCCATTTATTGCAATCGGGATATATATCATCAGAACCTGAAAAATCTTCAAAGAAAGGCATCGGTAAAGTATCGGGGACACAGGACTGACTATTTCTGGAATGGTTATCAGCAACAGTTTCAATATATTTCAGAATAACGGGGTTGTTATCCAAGGGGTATTCAACCAAATGTTGAGCGGAAACATGATAAGGTAAGTACAATAAAAAAAAGCAAAGCAGGAGAAGCTCAGAAAATGCTTTTAAGCCATTCATAAAAAAAAAGTTATGTTGTCTAAATTCAATAAATAAAAACCTCCATCAATATAATTGCCAAATTTACAAAGAAGTTAGTCAAAAAAAAACTTGAGGCCTCATTCTCTTAATATAAGGTCTATTTTAACCTTACAAACGAGAGGAAGCTTCAAGTTGTGGTATTTTTAAGGTAATTTTAATACTAAAACAAAAAAACTGACAGAAAAACTATAAACAAGTCAAAGTCAGAAAAACAAAAGTAATTACGGTCAATAAAAAAACAACTATTTATTATCCTGTTTTGCAAACACCTTTTTGAGTAAGTCAGTAACTCGTTGAACCGGATCTTTTCTGATTAATTTTTCTTCTTTTTCAATCATCATAAAAACGCCATCCATTGCTTTATCAGTAACGTAATCATCCAGGTCAGGGTTTACTTTTTCAATAAATGGAATTCTGTTATATTTAGTAATAACAGAGGACCAGGCATCCGAAGCGCCAACAGAATTCAAAGATTTTTTGATGACCGGATTAAAGGAATCGAACAAGGCTTTTGAAGTAGTTTTTTTGAGGTAATTAGTACAAGCATTATCAGCCCCCATAAGAATATCCATAGCATCTGTTACGGTCATAGAAGTAATGGCATTCACAAAAACATCTTTGGCACCAATAGCAGCATCTTCGGCAGCGCGGTTCAGTTTCTCAACAGCGACATCAACAATAGCCCCTGCCCCGATATCCCGGAGAGTTTTTTCAACTTTCTGAGCTTCAGGAGGAAAAAGGACCTTGACCGCATCATTTTTAAAAAAACCATCCTTAACAGAGAGTACATCCACCCCTTTACTTGTACCCTGCACAAGCGCCTCTTTAAGGCCGTTGATAATCTGATCATTAGTCAATGCTGTTGAACCGGAAGAATCACCACCAAGAGTAGAATTTACAACATCCTGGACGATATCGCAATTTGACAAAGACAAAAAAGTGAAGAGGCAAAAGGTCCAGACAGAAATTTTTTTGATCATTTCAGTAAAATTAATAGTTAAAAAAAGATGATTTAAAGCAGAAGCAAAAATTAAACCTGTAATAATTTGATTTATAAGGGCTGCAAATTCAATAAGCATTCCAATAGTCAGAAAAAAAATATTTTAACTTAATAAAATTCAATTTCGGTCTTTGATAAAATGTGGCAACAAACAGTTTCTGCAAATATCGGGGCCAAAAGAGCGGGTCATAGAAGCTCTTGTTTCGGGATAAACCTGTCCATGTTTTGTCCAGCAATCCCCTTTTTGATGAGAGAGGAAAGGTTTTTTACATTTATCACATTTTAATACAAAGTTTTTTTCAATTTCTACATACGCTCTCTGCACAGAAGCCCCTAAGGGTGGGTTTAATTTAACAACCCTGACTTTAAGTGCCTGCACGGAAGTACAGATAGATATTATTTTATTGACAATACGATGAGCGAGGGTTTCGATGAGTTTTGAATTTTTATTCATTTCCACTTTTACAATTCTGTAAATTGTCTCATAGTTAACAGTCCCCTCAAGGATGTCATCCTCTCCAGCAAGTTTAAAGTCGGTATTCAAATAAACATCCACAGAATAATCCCCTCCGATAAGCTGTTCTTCGGGATAAAAACCGTGATAAGCAAAAAACTTCATACCTTCCAAAGCGATCAAACCCATAACGAACTATTTATTCAGTTTCTCATCAATATAAGTCAGCACTTTATTCATCAGGTGTACCCGGTCCTTTCCCCTGACATTATGTTTGTGCATAGGATAAGGGAAAAAATCCATCAGGATACCATTTTGGACAAAGGCCTGAACGAGAGAGAGGTTATGTTGCATAACAACCACATCATCAACGGTACCATGAATAAGCAGCAGGTCGCCTTTAAGATTTTCGACAAAATTTTTGAGTTGAGTATTCTTATAGCCTTCGGGATTTTCTTTGGGCATATCCATATAGCGTTCACCATACATAATCTCGTAATAATTCCAATCGGTAACCGGGCCACCGGCAACGCCTACTTTAAACACATCGGGATATTTCAACATCATAGAAGTGGTCATAAAACCGCCATATGACCATCCGTGTACCGCCATTTTATCTGTATCGGCAAAAGGCAGAGTTTTGAGATATTCCACACCCACCATTTGATCTTTCATTTCATGGACACCCAAATTGCGATGAATTACATTTTCAAATTCAAAGCCTCTTTTTGAAGACCCTCTGTTATCGACAGTAAAAACCAGGTAACCATTATTAGCTGCATGATACATCCACAAGCTGGCAGAGGCCAACCAGGAATTATTGACCATTTGTGCATGCGGGCCGCCATAGACATAGACAATCACGGGGTATTTTTTAGAGGGGTCAAAATCTGCCGGTTTGATTAACCTTGCATTGAGTGGAGTACCGTCTTCCGCTTTAAGCTTTAGGATTTCCGGTTTAGATATTTTGTAATCAACATAAGGGTCAGGCGCTTCGAGTAATCTTGAGATTTCTTTGCCATTCAGATCAATGATACGGGTAATGTTTGGATTATTGATATCAGAATAGCTATCTATCAGATGTTTTTTGGAACCACTTAGTTTAAAACTGTGAATGCCATCTTCCTTTACAATTCTTTGAGATTCGCCTCCACCAGACAGCGGAGCAGAATAAAGCGTAGTATTCAAGCCACTTTCATCGGTACCTTCAACCAGAATATTTTTACCGCTTTCATCAAGGCCAACAATTTTCAAGGTAACCCATTTACCTTTAGTAACCTGTCCCAGATAATCCCCATTGGTATTATAACGATGTAAATGCATAAAACCATCTCTTTCGGACCACCAAAGGAATTCATTATTATTTCCGGGGATAAACCAGACAGGGTGTTCCGGTTCCACATATTTGTCGTGTGTTTCTTCAAAAAGAGTTTTGACAAGGTTTCCTGTTTTCGCACTATATTTATTTAGCCAGACATGATTTTGCTCCCTGTTGATGACCGCCACATAGACGAATTCAGATTCAGGACCCCAGCCGACATTAGTAAGATACTGATCCTTAGGCCCTTTCACATTAAGGTAAGCGACTGTTTGATTCGCAACATTAAAGATACCGACTTTGGCGTATTCACTTTTCTGACCAGCCATAGGATATTTGACAGTAGTCAGTGACCCGGGCGTGGAGGAAATATCCAGAAGTGGATAATCGGCCACATCCGATTCATCTTTTTGATAGAAAGCCATCAGGGAGCCATCGGGGGACCAGAAAGTACCTTTCCCGATACCAAATTCATAACGGGCGATTGCCTGACCACTTACAATATTTTTATCATCGAAGGAAGTTACAGCGATATTTTTCCCTTCTTTTGTTTGACAATAGAGGTTATTATTTTGCGTGAAAGCAATTTGAGCTGAAGCTTTATGAAAATCCTGATTAGCTCCTCCTTCAGGGTAAGAAATTTCATTTTTAAGAACCATTTTTGTTAGAGGAGATTGATCCAATTTAGGCTTCTTAGAGATGGAAGGACTGGCCTTTTGCTTTTCATGGCTTATCCAGACAGATTTACCTTTGTGAATAAAGCTAAAAGTGGAATAAGACTCCCAGGTAATATAAGGCATAGACTTAAGGGTTCCGGAGAATACCGCATTCAAATCATCAAGTGTAAACATAACAATAGGCATACGACCATAAACATTCTGTCTCATCATTTTAGTACCATCTTCAGAAATGTAGGATAAAACATCCTGATATTTAACCCAGTTCAGGTTAGATAGCGATGCCGGATAAAACTGTCTCCATTGACCAAGAACAGATTCTTCGAGCGAGAGGACATTATTCTGTGCATTAGAATTGAGGGAAGAAAGAAAGAGGACAAAAATTATAAAACGTTTCATTTTCAGGAAATTTTATACAATACAAGTGTTAATGCTGTAGATTAAAAATTATTAAATATCAAAAAAATAAAAAGAGTGGCAAAATATAATAAAAAAGGATAAGAGTGTGCAAATTTAAGAAAGAGAAGAAAAGGGGAAAGATCAGGAAATAATTTTCTTTACCCTACCTACCTCACCGGTTTCGAGCCTGACCTTAATACCATGTGGGTGAAATTTACTTTTTGTAAGAATATCTTTAACAAAGCCCTCGGTTAAGAAGCCCGATTTTTGATCTTCTTTAAGAACAATAGCTACTTCGAGTCCTGACTTTATATCACTTCTGTTATTACCTTCCATCCTTTAAAATAGTAAAGATTATTTTTTTTGAGAGTTGTTATTATTCTTCTTTCCGGAGGAGTTGTTTTTATTCCGGGACTTATTTGAGGCATATTTGTGTTTTCCGGATTTATTTTTGAATTTTCCGGATTTGTTATTTCTGTTGTTTTTAAAATTGCCTTTACCACCACCTCTGATTTTAAATACCGGTCCTTCGCCTAACTCCTTGGGCAAAGCCATCTGAGGAATTTTATCTTCAATAAGCTTTTCAATTTTGGAGAACTTATACATGTCATCCTGATTGACAAGCGTAAGGGCAACACCTGTTGTAGAGGCACGGGCAGTACGACCTACACGGTGCACATAGTCGGCGGCATCGCCTGGCACATCAAAATTAATAACAAGGTTAATATCTTTAATATCCACCCCCCGGCTGAGGACATCGGTAGCCACAAGGATGCGAATAGTTTTCTGTTTAAATTTAAGCAATACCTGTTCTCTTTCAGTTTGTTCGAGATCAGAAGAAATTCCGGAGGCAGAAAATTTTGCTTTTTTGAGAGATTTTACGATATCATTTACTTTCCTTTTGGTGGAGGTAAAAATAAGGATACGTTCATATTCAGGTTTATCGCTCAACAGTGAATTAATCAGCGCCGTTTTTTGATTATCAAAAACCATATAAGCAGCCTGCAGCACCCCTTCAGCAGGTTTGGCAAGAGAAATATTGATCGATTTTGGATTATTGAGAATTTGTTTGGCAAGGGACCTCATTTTAGGTGCCATTGTAGCACTGAACATGAGATTTTGTCGTTTTTTGGGCAGATAAGAAATAATTTTTTGAATATCTTCCATAAACCCCATATCGAGCATTCTATCGGCTTCATCGAGAATCAGGTGTTCTACCGATTCGAATTTCACATAGCCAAGATTGAGGTGCGAGATTAACTTACCCGGAGTTGCAACAATCATATTTCCCCCCATGGTAAGCGCTCTTTTTTGCTGAGCGAAATCATCGCCGCCACTGCCACCATAAACCGCAATAGAACTGACATTAACAAAGTAGGCAAAACCCTGAATTTGTTTTTCAATCTGAATAGCCAATTCTCTTGTAGGGCAAACGATGAGCGTGTTGATAGTATCCGTAGGATTATCGGCCAATTTATTAAGAATAGGTAATATAAAGGCAGCTGTTTTTCCAGTACCTGTCTGAGCGCAGGCAATCAGGTCGTCCCCTTCCAAAATAACAGGGATAGCCTGTTCCTGAATAGGGGTTGCATCAACAAAGCCCATATCATCAAGCGCATCCAATAAATCATAGTTCAGGTCAAGTTCCTCAAAAGTCATGTAAATTTGATATAAAGTAAGAATTCTGAAAAAGGGCTGAAGTATAATCAGGGTCAGCCTATATTAATTAATTATAAAGCCGAATGTAGCACTTTTTTTTCAGAAATCTCATTTTTAAGACTGTAGAGTGTCTAAACAGACAAATTGAAAAGCGGAACAAGAGAAAATGTAAGAAACTAACGGATATTTCCCACCGGAATTTTAAATTGCTGAACAACCTTTGCCTGAATAAAGATCATTTTCTCATTATTGAATTCAAGCTTATCCGTTAAACTTTCAGAAACAAGGGGGACATCAGCAGAATTCTGAATAACTACACCCGGAGAAGATTCGACAGAAAAAGGAAGCCACTTCTGCAAAGAAATGTTATTGTTGACAAAGAGACTCTGAACAGACCAAAAGGGTACAAACTCACCTTGTTTATAAAATCCAAGGTCATAATTTCTGAACAGTAAAGAAGAGTTTGCTTTGACAAAAAACGCCCTGAAACTTTGCCCGTGTACACCTGAGAAGATTATCTCAACCAGATATTTTTCATTTTGTGTAATTTTGTTGGCAGCAAAAGGCAAATCAATCAGCGGATCCGATTCAAACTTCCCGTTTTCGGGGAGGTGTTTTTCGCCTGAAGCCGGCATGAGGTACCACATATCAACATTATGATTATTTTGAATCAACAACTTCACCTTCTGTCCTCTAGCCGGCACCTCCTTGTTGATTTGTTCTTTATCCTTAGTCTCCTGAATTACCGAATAGGAAATGACGGACATCACTTTTGTTTTTTCTTCAAAAAGTTCAGCATTGCTATCCTCAATAATTTCTTCGCCCGATTCTTTACCCGAATCATCAGAATTACTTTTTGATTTAAAAATATCTTCAACAGGTGCTTCGGAGTTACTTTCCGCTTTTTTGACAGGTTCTACCTGAGAGACACATGAATTGAGGTTAAAAACAAAAAAAAGAATAGTAAGAAAGAAAAGAAATTTCATAAAAAGATGTTTAATAAAAAAATAATAGGAAGTGTTCTAAACATCAACAAGGAATCGAAAAGTTTAAAAATCTGGTGTCGGAATAACTCTTGAAAACTCCCACCCACCTTTATCTGCTTCTTCTTTTATAAGCCAGGCAGTATTAATTAAATCAGCTTCATCTTCAGAATTATTGGCAGTAAACATAGGCAGAACAAGTGTAAAATCAGGTGCAATTTCCAACTGCAGATTATTAATTATTTCCAGGGATTTTTTCACAGCATCTTCTACGTCAATACAATCAAAAATGGTAAAATCCCCGGTAGCTTTAATCTCATCATTATTAGTCTGCAGGCCAAGGCGAACCTGATATGGAGGTTTAGCACCTGCGGGCATCAGAAATAAAACGGACCTTGCCTTAATATTTAAATTAATCTGAGTCATAAGTTAATCAATTTTAAAAAAAACTACTCTTTATATCCAAATTTTCTAAGCATATTATCATCATTTCTCCAATTGTCCTTAACTTTCACAAACAATTCAAGGTAGACTTTTTTGTCCAGGAATTTCTCAATAGCATATCGGGAATCGATACCTAGTTTTTTAATAGAAGCTCCTTTTTTTCCAATAATAATATTTTTCTGGCTATTTCTTGCTGTATAAATAACAGCATGGATACGCACGAGATTTTTTTTAGGGTCCGGATCTGTTTCGAAGGCATCTACGACCACTTCACAGGCATAAGGAATTTCCTGATAATAATTCATAAGCAGTTTTTCCCGAATTATTTCCGAGATAAAAAAGCGTTCGGGACGGTCGGTAAACTGATCTTTCGAGTAGTAGACAGGCCCCTGAGGCAGGTCTCCCAATATTTTTTGGAATAGATCTTCTGTTCCTTTTTTATTAAGGGCAGAAACAGGAAAAACCTCTTTAAAATCAGCCATGTCTTTCCACTCTATGATCTTATTGAACAATGTTTGTTCATTAATAAGGTCAATTTTATTCAGGACAAGATAAAGTGGGACATTGATACTTTCCAGCTTTCTGAACAAAGGATTAGCAGCATCATAATTTTCGAGGACATCAACGACAAGTACCATTACATCCGCATCCTTAAAAGACCCCGACACAAACTTATTCATAGATTCCTGCATCTTGTAAGAGGTATCTTTAATGAAGCCGGGCGTATCGGAGAATACTACCTGATAATCATCATCACTTACAATTCCGATAATGCGATGTCTCGTAGTTTGTGGTTTATTGGTAATAATAGACATCCTTTCGCCTACCAAAGCATTCATAAGAGTAGATTTACCTACATTAGGCCGTCCGATAATATTAACAAAACCGGATCGATGTTGTTTTTCCATTGATATAATAAGTTGTTTAAAATTGATATTCAGAAATTATAAAATCAAGAGTATTTCCCCCGGTATCTTGCTGTTTTGTTTTCACCTGAAATCATATCCCGAAGGTATTTCCCCGACAACATTCCAAGACCACCAAGAACAGCCCCTATAAAAACTGAAGGAAAGAAGGGGTCAAACTGAAGCAGTTCGGTCATCATACCTGACAACCTCCCTTCATTGGCAGAATCGAGCAAAAGTACATAAATTGAAAAGAATACTGCACCACCAAGAAAACCACTAAAGAAGCTTTGAAAACCATGAATCTGAACTATGAAACCAACAATCGCTGCAATTACAAGAAGGCCCCACCATCCGATAAAGGTTCCAAAATAACCGAAAGTAACTATAGCTGAAGCAGCAGCAAAAAATTTCATCATTAGTCTATTTTTTTATTTAACACAAATTTATAGTTAATGGCAGAATATTTATAGTAATCACACAAGTATTTCAACAAAAGAATAATTTTTAATCCTTTAATTCATTAAAAACATCAAATTATAGAGATTAAAACAATAAAAAAGATTTTTTTAAATAATAAAAGCTGATTAATCCAAGACCAAAGAATAAGAATTAAAAAAAGCAAGAAAACAATTCCGTTATACGGAAAAACATCTACAATGTAGACGCTTCCAAATGAAAATTATACATAAAGACCTGATTTACAGAACCCCTTCAAACGGGCGAAGTTATTGCAAATAAGTAAATAACAATTTTTAAGTTTATTTATTAAACAGCAGCTATTGTATTTTTTATCAAATTTTTCTACACCTTTTCAATCTGACATTATGAAATACACAATATTAAAATCACTACGATTCATCACAACAATAGCACTACTGTTTGCAATATGTCCACAATTGTTCGCTGCTCCTCCTCCTCCTCCTGGCGTGCCCATAGATGGAGGCCTATCTTTTCTTATTATAGCAGCTGTAGGTTATGGCGCATCAAAAATAGCAAAGGAATCAGAAAATACGATTTAGTTATTACCTAACTTTAAAAATATACCAGAAAACTAATTATCAATTTACACCCTGAAACATAAATTGAGGCTGTTCCTAAACGAACAGCCTTTTTCTTTTTAAAAAAATCTAAGTATTAGATAAGAGAACAGAAATTGATTAGCTATCTTGCGGTTTAAATACACATTTACTGCAAAGGGATAAAAAATGAAAAAACCTCTGATACTTCTGGCTTCAAAATCTCCGAGGCGCAGACAATTAATTGAAGATCTGGGCTTTGAATACAAAACAGTAGATCAAAACATCACAGAAAATTTTCCTGACAACTTAGCTAAGATCAAAGTCGCAGAATACCTTTCAAAAAAGAAAGCCGAGTCTGTCAATACAAAACCTGAAGAAGGGCAAATCATTCTGGCCTCAGATACAATAGTCCTTAAAAATAACAAAATTTATCACAAGCCGGTTGACTATGCCGATGCCGTTCGCATTCTCAAGGAATTGTCCGGCAACAAACATCAGGTAATAACCGGAGTTTGTTTGTTAGGTACAGACAAGCAAGTGTCTTTTTCTACAATTTCAGAGGTTCATTTTGCAAGCCTCTCCCCTTCCGAGATTGACTTTTACGTAACAAAATACAAGCCCTATGATAAGGCAGGCGCCTATGCTATTCAGGAATGGATAGGATTGGCAAAAATTATCAGAATTGAAGGGTCCTACCATAATATAGTGGGACTGCCAACTCAAAGGGTATATGAAGAAATAATGAAATTTTAATTTATTAATAAAAGAAAACAACATGAAACTTGAAGGAGCAAAAATAATGATTACAGGTGGCAGTTCAGGATTAGGAAAGGCAATGGCTGAAGTGTTGAAAGAAGCAGGTGCTATTGTATTAATAACCGGCAGAAATGAAGAGAAAGTCAATGAAGTTGCATCAGTCATTGACTGCTTTGGGATGGCCTTTGATGTATCCGATTATTCCATTCTCCCGGAGAAAGTCAGTCTTGCAGTTGAGATGCTTGGGGGAATAGATGTTTTGATCAACAATGCCGGCATTGGAGAATTCCCTGTTCTTGGCGAAATACAGATTGATCAACTCAACCGGGTCTTTGGCATCAATGTATTTGGGCTGACCATGCTGACACAGGAAGTATTGCCACATTTCAAATCGCAGCAATATGGCAACATCCTGAACATTGGGTCAACTGCTTCCCTGAAGGGCTTTGCAAGGGGTTCAGTATATGCTGCGTCAAAATTTGCCCTTCGTGCTCTTTCACAATGTTGGCAAGCCGAATTAAGAAGGGAGAACATAAGGGTTATTCATGTAAATCCAAGTGAAGTGCCCACAGCTTTCAACAAAGAAGACCGACAAGAAAGGCCTGATGAAAAGAATAAATTAACCGCTAAAGAAATTGCCCATAGTATCAAGGCAGCACTAGAGATGGACAACCGGGGATTTATTCCGGAACTTTCTGTCTGGGCAACAAACCCCTGGGATTAATTTTAATTAAAAAGTTGGTTCAGGCAGGAGTTAACGCCTGCTGTATGAACCAACTAAAAAGAGAGTGCCTTCCCAAAACATTAAACGAACAAAGAAGCCTTTTTATAACCTTTGTGATAAAAATAATTCACTAGTTTTTGCATTGTATCAATAAATAGTCATTTTTGCAGCAAATGAAATAGAAGCTAAGACTTCGTAGTCACAAATCAGAACCAATTCCTGAAGATGGAAACAATAACATTTGAAACAAGTCAGGCATATGCCAAAAAAATGGATGCTCAAGATCCGCTTGGACAGTATAGAAATCATTTTCATTTACCGAAGCACAGCGACGGAAAAGACATTTTGTATTTTTGCGGAAATTCTTTAGGCCTTCAGCCCAAAAAAGTAGAAGAGTACCTGATTCAGGAACTTAGCGACTGGAAGGAATTTGGTGTGGAAGGACATTTTCATGCTAAAAATGCATGGATGCCCTATCATGAATTTTTCAGTAAAAAGTTATCAAAAATAGTAGGTGCCAAAGAAAAGGAAGTTGTTGTTATGAACACCTTGACCACAAATCTTCATTTGATGATGGTCTCTTTTTACCGACCGACTCCGAAACGTCATAAGATCGTTATAGAGAAGGCTGCCTTCCCTTCCGACAAATATGCCGTTGCTTCTCAAATACGGTTTCACGGATACCCTGCTGACAGTCTAATACAACTTGCCCCACGAAAGGGAGAAGAAACTTTAAGAACTGAAGATATAGAAGCAGTAATCAGGGAGAACGGAGAAGAGATTGCTCTGATAATGATAGGAGGTGTCAACTATTATACCGGGCAATTTTTTGACCTTAAAAAAATCACAGAAATTGGTCATGAAGTAGGAGCAAAAGTAGGTTTCGATCTGGCACATGCTGCCGGAAACGTAGTGTTGAAGCTACATGACTGGAACGTAGACTTTGCTGTATGGTGTCATTATAAATATTTGAACAGCGGGCCGGGAGCAATTGCCGGGGCCTTTGTTCATGAACGTCATTTAACAGATCCCGATATCCCAAGATTTGAGGGATGGTGGGGTCATGACAAAAACAGCCGTTTTCTTATGGGGGACACCTTTGAACCTATGGCATCAGCAGAATCCTGGCAATTGAGCAATGCGCCTGTTTTCTCTATGACCCCTCTTTTGGCATCACTGGAGCTTTTTGATGAGATTGGTATGGAAAAGCTGAATGAAAAAAGCAATAAGCTGACATCTTATATGGAGTTCCTGCTTAAGCAGACGGACAATGACAGAATACGTATAATTACTCCTGCTGAGGTCAAAGACAGAGGCTGTCAACTGTCGATACAGGTAAAAGATGGAAATAAAGGATTATTTGACAAAATCACTGAACAGGGCGTGATAGCTGATTGGCGCGAACCCGATGTAATACGCGTAGCCCCTGTGCCTTTATACAATAGTTATGAAGATGTATACTCCTTTGTTCATTTACTATTTGATAGTCTGAATGATTGATATTAATGAATTCTCTGAAAAAAACAGTCCTTTTATTTTGTATATTAGTAATTTGTTCTGCCTGTTCATTTAACAGAAGCTTTTATCCTACGCATTATAAGAAAAATGCCGTTTTTAAGCAGTCTTCGTTCAATTATAAAGATTTTTTTTTAGAGACAAAGAATAAGAAAAAAATTCACTGTGCAGAATTTTTGTGTAAAGAAGATAGTGCCAAGGGACTGGTAGTCTACTTTCACGGAAACTCAGGACCGATAGCAAGTTATCAGTCGGTGGCTGAAACCTTTGCAGCAAATGGATACAACTGCCTGATGGTTGATTTTCAAGGCTACGGTCAATCTTCGGGTAAAGGCACACACAAGAGTTTTCTTGAGAGTGGCAGAACCGCCGCCCGTTATCTTCGTGAAGAAGGATATAAAATCCCTGTAATAGTCTACGGATATTCAATCGGAGGTCATTTATCGGTCAAAATTACAGAGGAGAATCAGGACATTATTGATCTGTTAATAATGGAAGCCGCCTTTACTAGTCACAAGGAGATCGCTGTTGAATCTGTTGGCAAGGGACTCAGGGGATTGGCCCGGTTATTAATTGCAAATCATTACAAAGGAAGTAAATATATAGAAGGAATAAGCATTCCGAAACTAATCATTCATAGTACCGAAGACAAGGTTGCCCCCTATTGGATGGCAGAGAAGTACTATAAAAATGCAATCGAGAAGAAGGCCTTATGGACAATAGACGGGGCACATGGCGGTGCCTTGAAATACCACGAAGAATTTATAAGAAGAATGGAACAAATGCTGAAATTAAACCAATGAAATACTATATCATATCCGGAGAAGCCTCAGGGGATTTACACGGTTCAAAGCTGATAAGATCACTGAACAATGAAGACCCGGCAGCATCCTTTCGTGTATGGGGAGGAGATATGATGGAAAAAGAGGGGGCAGAACTTGCAAAACACTACAAAGACCTGGCATATATGGGCGTCTGGCAGGTAATCAAAAACCTTCCGGCTATTCTTGGTAATTTCAAGTTCTG
The DNA here is from genome assembly GCA_905480075.1 of uncultured Aureispira sp. Lineage (GTDB taxonomy): Bacteria > Bacteroidota > Bacteroidia > Chitinophagales > Saprospiraceae > Aureispira. The sequence continues at coordinate 30,128 of CAJQOX010000060.1, forward strand.
TAAAGAGGACATTTTGGCCAATCAACCCGATGTATTAATCCTGATAGATTATTCAGGATTTAATCTGAGGATAGCAAAATGGGCAAAGGCTGCAGGTTATACCATATTTTATTATATTTCACCACAAATATGGGCCACGAGAGAAAAGCGGGTCGAAAAAATCAAACTTTATATAGACAAGATGTTTGTGATACTTCCCTTTGAACAGTCATTTTACAAAAAGCACCATTACGAAGTAGAATATGTAGGACATCCCTTGTTGGATATTATTAAAGAACATAAAGGTGATTCCACGTTTCGAAAGACGCATAATATATCGACCAAACGAATAATTGCCCTCCTGCCCGGCAGCCGGAAGCAGGAAATCAGGGCAATGCTGGATGTGATGTTAAAAATAGTGGATGAATTTCCTCATTATCAATTTATCTTAGCAGGGGCCCCTTCAATCAGCCCCGAATTTTATTCTTCTTTAACTGAAAGCCACCAAAACATAAAAATTGTATACAACGAGACATACAACCTTTTACAACACAGTCATGCAGCATTGGTTACTTCAGGAACCGCAACACTGGAAGCTGCATTATTTAATATTCCTCAGGTGGTTTGCTACAGGGCCGGAGCATTATTGTACAGCATAGTAAAACGCATAATTAAAGTTCCCTATATATCTATCGTAAACCTGATAATGGAAAAAGAAGTGGTGAAAGAATTGATACAACATGAGTTGACTTCTGATAATTTGAAAAATGCCCTGCAAGAGATTATAGAAGGAAGCTACCGTCAGGACATTTTAAAAAACTATCAGGAACTGAAACACAAATTAGGCAATGAAGGTGCTTCCGTCAAGACAGCAAAAAAGATGTATAAGGCCTTAATAAAAAATGGCATGAAATAATACTGAATTAAAAGAAAAAAAGCTAGGCTTCTACCCATTTTTTTCCTATTTTGGGAAACTTAAAACAAATCAAACATAAAAGATCGGAAAGACTATGACTAGGATACCAAAACACATTGCAATTGCAGGAAATATTGGTGCTGGAAAAACCACACTATGCGAACTTCTGAGTAATCATTTTGATTGGGAAGTAAATTACGAATCGACAGATGACAACCCCTACCTCGAAGATTTTTATAATGACATGAACCGGTGGTCATTCAATTTACAGATCTATTTTCTTAACAACCGATACAGACAGATAGTAGATATTCAAAAGGGAGACAAGACAGTAATTCAGGATCGTTCAATATATGAAGATGCCCATATTTTTGCCCCTAACCTACATCAGATGGGGCTGATGCCTGCAAGGGATTTCAAGAATTATTTTGATTTATTTCAACTGATGAGCTCTCAGGTTAACCCTCCGGATTTACTGATCTACCTAAAAGCCAGTGTTCCCACTCTGGTAAAACACATACAAAAACGGGGCAGAGACTATGAATCCACTATGAGTCTTAATTACCTGCAATCATTGAATGATAAATACAATGAATGGATAGACAGTTATTCGATAGGCAACCTATTGGTATTAGATGTCAATGAGCTGGATTACAAAGACAATGCTGAACACCGTCAATTTGTTGTTGAAGAGGTATCAAAAAAGCTAAATCTTAAGCTAAAAAGCTGCTAAAGCAGTAAAAGACAGAATAACAAGTCACATAATGCCTGGTTTTTTTTAGAAAAAACCGGGCATTTTTTTGTCATTTTTTCAAAACTAAAAAACATAAAAAAATCAGTGATCAAAAGTCATTATCTGAAAATATCCGGAATTGGTTTACAATACTTTTTTATAAAAAAAACAGGAAAGGCATATTCAAGGACAGCTAAAACAAAAGATATACAACTGTTTTACAGCACATTAAAACATAACAAAACAATTCAAAAAACAAAGGTTATTTTGTACAATACTTTAATTTCAAAAAAAACAAACAGGATATTTGGATAAAAAGATTCAATTGTAATTAACATAGAGTTTAAACATATTTTATACTAATTTAAAAATCAAATTTATGAAATTATTAAGCTCATTGTTTATGTTGCTTTTCTTTTCAAACTACAATTTACTGGCTCAAAAAACAGTCACAGGATCAGTAAATGATGAAAGAGGAGAAGCAATAATTGGCGCAAACGTTGTTGTAAAGGGTACGACAATCGGAACAATCACAGATTTTGACGGAAAATTTTCATTTAAAGTCAATGAAGAAGCAAAGACTTTAGTTTTCAGCTACATTGGCTTTAGCAGTATGGAAGTTGAAATTACAGGTCAGGAGATTAACCTTACAATGAAGGAAGGAGTGGATATAGAAAAGGTAGTAGTAACTGCCCTTGGAGTATCTAGAAAGGAAAAATCTCTGGCTTATTCCACACAGGAGATCAAGGGAGAAGCAATCACAAAATCGAGAGATGCCAATTTCCTGAACACACTACAGGGAAAACTTGCAGGTGTACAAATTACAGGTTCTTCAAACCTTGGAGGATCTACAAGAATTCTATTGAGAGGAACAGGTTCGATAACCGGAAACAACCAACCCCTTTTTGTAGTAGACGGTGTGCCTATGGACAATTCGAATTTTACAAGCTATGGACAGGCAAGGGGTGCCGGAGGATATGACTACGGAAATGCTATTTCGGATATCAACCCGGATGACATTGAAACTATCAATGTGCTTAAAGGACCTGCCGCTACCGCATTATACGGTAACAGAGGTGCAAACGGAGTTATTATGATCACAACAAAACAAGGCAATGGCTCAAACCAAACTAACATGCCGATTGGCGTATCAATAAACTCAAGCATACAATTTAACGAAGTAGCGGTTCTCCCTGAATATCAGAATGAATACGGAGGTGGTGCCGGCAATCAATTCGGGAATTCAATTGTTGATACCACTCAGCTGATTCCTGATTTTGCCTATGATGGCAGCTGGGGTCCAAAATTTGACGGGCAGGAAGTTAGACACTGGGACTCCTATGATGAATGGG
>CAJQOX010000061.1 GCA_905480075.1 uncultured Aureispira sp.
CTTTAATATTTTATTACAGGTACTGGACGACGGCCGCCTAACTGATAACAAAGGTAGGGTGGCAGACTTTAAAAATACACTCATCATTATGACGACGAACATGGGGTCAAATATTATTTATGACAACTTTGACGGTTTGGATGATGTGGATGATAAAAAAAGACAGGAAATTATTGATGCCACTCAAGAAGAAGTGGTAGAAGCGCTGAAAGACCATATGCGTCCTGAATTTCTGAACAGAATTGATGAACAGGTAATGTTTACTCCGCTCAACAAAAAAGAAATTACCAAAATTATGTTGTTGATGTTCAAATCTACCAGAAAAAGGATTCAAAGACAAGGGTATGATATTGAATTGACCGAAAAGGCTATTAAGTTTTTGGCTGATTTGGGCTACGACCCACAATATGGTGCAAGACCTATGAAGAGAGTGCTTCAAAAAGAAGTTGTTAACGAATTATCTAAACACATGCTTTCAGGGACATTTGACCCGGGAGATACTATTTCAGTGGGTGTTAACAAGAAAAATATTTTGACTTTTACCAAGAAACGGAAAAGAAAAAAGGCGGTTAAGGTTACTGAATAAAATTTATGCTTACTATCATGTTAAAGATTTATTAAAAAAGTCTCCCTTTGTTTTAAACAAAACCACTTACTTTTTGTTTTAAACTTTAACATGGATTATTTTAATACACATACAAACATACACTTGGCGACCTATTCCATACGTGATCTGGCCAAATTATCAGGCATAAAGGCCCATACTATACGGATATGGGAACAGCGCTATGCCATAATTGAACCTAAACGTACAGCTTCCAATATTAGATTCTATACAGATGATGATCTAAAATTCCTTATGAATATTGCCTTTCTGAACCGAAAAGGTGTTCGCATATCTAAAATTGCGAAAATGTCTAAGGAAGAGGTGATTTCAGAAGTAGATAATTTGTCCAAAACTGATGCAGAAGAATCTGATCAGTTTCAGGGACTTGCAATATCTATGCTTGATTTTGACGAAAAAAAGATATGTCAGATTCTTGATAACTGTTTCAGGGATGATGGAATGGAAAAAACGATTCTTAATGTTCTTGTCCCCTTTCTCGAAAAAATAAGCCTCCTGAGCCTCGCTGGTTCTGTGACACGCGTTCATGAACAATTTGTAAGTAACCTTATAAGAAGAAAAGTCCTGTCAGCTACAAATGAAGCTATTTCTACTACTGAACCCCCGAAAATGAAGGTTTTGCTCTTTTTATCTGAAGCAGGTCAGCAGGAATTATACCTTCTTTTTGTCGAATACTTGCTTAGGAAAAGGAATGTTCAAATAATTTATCTTGGTTCGGATGTCAGTATTGATGAACTGAAACTCGCAAGTTCAATTCACAATCCTCAATATGCCTATACAATTATTTCTGAACAACACAAACGCTATGTTTCTGAAGAGTATATTGTCAAACTAAGTGAAATGCTTGGAGATACTAAGTTGCTTGTAACGGGTTTTCAGCAGAAAACCAATAACTTCCCTCCCGAATTGAAGGTTAAGAACCTTGACGATCTGACAGATTTATTAACATTTTTTTCCTGATTTAATATCAAAGTTGTAATTGGTTGAATAAAAGGATTTTATGGTTCTTTTAATTCATTATTTCTTAGTGTTTTACTGCAAAGTATTTAGATTGGCCGGTACGGTTTGGATTTATCTTCTTAAGCCATTTCTTTTCTTCCTTTTAAAGACGTTTTGTTGCTTCTTGAATAAAAAAAAGACTTGACTTTCCTTTTATGATTAAAAGATTTACTTTTGTATTATTACTGATTCTAATAGCAGGCGTTTAAATTTTTTAAGCTAATTATGGAACTGACTTCATTTCTGAACTACCTGGAACACGAAAAACGCTACTCAGGACATACATTAACAGCCTACAGGCAGGATGTTGAGCAGTTTTATGAATTTTTGTTGCTCAATTATGAGACAGTGAAATGGGCTGATTTGAAATCCATGCATCTAAGGTCATGGGTTGTTCAATTGATGCAAAAGGAGATGAACTCGAGTACAATTCATCGTAAAATTTCCTCGCTGAAAACTTATCATAAATTTTTGTTAATAAGACAGTCTATTCCCTCAACTACTTTTCCACATGTACTTCTCCCTAAAAAAGCGGAACGACTACCCGAATATGTTGAAGAAAGCAAGCTGGAAAAATTTCAGTCAGAAATAGTTTTTCCTGAAGGTTTTGAAGGAATGAGAGATTACTTACTGATGGAAATACTATATGTAACAGGAATGCGACGCAGTGAGTTGATCGCTTTGGAATGGGAAGATATAAATATGCAGATGGGACATCTGAAAGTGGTGGGTAAAGGTAATAAAATGCGGCTGATTCCTTTTGGTGAGGAATTGAAAAGTACTTTGAAAACGTACCGGAAAGTATTGAGAAACACTTTTGATGGTCAAGGCAATGGATTGGTGATGTTTACGGATAAAGGCAGGCCTATGTACCCCAAATTTGTTTATAATAAAGTTAAAAGATATTTATCCCTTGTAACGACAGCCGGCAAAAAAAGTCCGCATGTCCTCAGGCATTCCTTTGCAACCCACTTGTCTAATAACGGGGCAGACCTGAATGCAATTAAAGAACTTTTGGGGCATGCTAACCTCGCCGCGACACAGGTTTATACTCATAATTCAATTGAACAATTAAAAAAGGTGTACGAACAGGCACACCCAAAAGCAAAAAACAAAAATAAATAATGGAAAATTCGGGAAAACAACGCCTGGGAAAGATCATGATGGAAGTTATCTGGTGGCTTATTACAGCAATCGTTGTCATTATGGCTGCACAGCCGCTTTGGACTAGTTTTGTGCAGTATAGTTTTGTTTATGAACTGATAATGTTCGGTGTTATTTTTATTACCTATACCCGTTATCTTTTTTTTATGAAATATACTTTTTTGGCAAAGGCTCAGATTATCAAGTTTGTTTTTATATTCCTTAGTTTGCCACTTGCTTTTTATCTGATTCAGGTATTTTTTAATTATCAGGATTTTTTGGAAAAACAAAACGATGGTATGCTTGAGTTTCAGGAGTACTTTAGAAAAGGAATTAGTTTTCAGGAACATGCTGATACACTGACTTACCTTTCAAAGGTCTATACTTTCTTTGGTATGAGTGCTATTATTGCCGTGGTCTTTTCCCCTTTTCGTTTACTTGTTTCTTATTGGCGTGTATATAATAAAACCGGATCAGTTTAATATGAAATTTCCAGAAAGAAAAGAATACAGCGACTACTACTACAATTATGTTAAATTGTTGGAAAAGAAAGATCCTCTCGACTTGCTGAAACAAACGCAAGAATATGTAAGATCTGTTCTGGTAAGTTTGGTTGAAAAAGATTTCGACATGAGATACCAAGAGGATAAGTGGACAATAAAACAATTGTTATTCCACCTTTTGGATTGTGAACAGATTCTTTGCTACCGGGCTTTGCGCTTTGCCCGCAATGATTTTGAAAATGCCCTTGCCTTCGATGAAGATGAATATGTATCGGCTGCTGATTTGCAAAACAAAAGTAAAGATTACATTTTGAAATCCCTGAACTTAATGAGAGAAAATACCCTGCATATCTTTAGTGGTTTTACAGAAACAGAAAGCTGCAGAGGTGGTAGTGAGGCTTTTCCTAATTCCGTAAGGGCTATAGCGGCAATTATTTCCGGGCATGAACTACATCATATCTATGTCCTCCAGCAACGCTACCTCAGGCAAGAAATACAAACTATAGAATTCTGATTTTGATATACAGGAATGACATATTAAATTTTTTAAAAAAAATGAGTATTAAACGACTTTGGAATGCTTCCAAGGTCTATGCCTCCTTCTATATTACAAAATGGTTTAAAAAGCCCGTTCAGTGGGGACTCCCTTTTTCAATTTCTGTAGAACCTACTACAGCCTGCAATTTGCGCTGTCCGGAATGCCCTAGCGGATTAAGGGCTTTTTCAAGAGATACAGGCAACCTTAAAGAAGATTTTTTCAGGAAAATTATCAGTGAACTTGGTGGACAGTTGTTTTATCTGACTTTTTATTTTCAGGGAGAACCCTATATTAATCCGAAGTTCTTAGAGATGGTTGCCTACGCTCACAGTAAAAGAATTTATACTGCGACTTCTACAAATGCTCATTTTCTGGATGATAAAAATGCTAAGGCTACGATTGAATCCGGTTTGGACCGATTAATCATTTCTATTGATGGCACCACACAGGAGGTCTACGAAGCTTACCGAAAAGAAGGAAAACTGGAAAAAGTGCTGGAAGGAGCCCGCAATATCGTCAAATGGAAAAAAGCCCTGAAATCCTCTACCCCACATATTATTTTTCAGTTTTTGGTGGTTAAACCAAATGAACATCAGATAGAAGAAGTGTATCGCCTGGCAAAAGAGATTGGTGTAGATGAGGTGAAATTAAAAACCGCTCAGATCTATGACTACACAAATGGCAATGAACTGATTCCTGAACAAGAAAAATATTCTAGGTATGCCAAACAAACAGACGGGACCTACAGTATTAAAAATCAGCTCTTGAATCATTGCTGGAAACTTTGGCACTCTTGTGTAATTACCTGGGATGGATGGGTCGTCCCTTGTTGTTTCGATAAGGATGCTACTTACAAATTAGGTAGTCTGAAACATGAGACATTCAGAGACTTATGGCATGGACAGGCATATGAAGATTTCAGGATAAAACTACTCTCAGGAAGAGACAAGATCGACATATGTAATAATTGTACAGAAGGCTGTAAGGTCTGGCATTGATAACCGATTTCTTATTATTCTTTATATTTAAAGCTTCAAAATAATTTAGATGCCTCCTTTTTGTTTTATATTTTAAAAGGGATACACTTCAAAAAATTAAGATAAATAAGGCATATATCTTCAGGATTCTTCTGCATACTCTATTGCATCCGTAAAAAAATAAAAGAACCAAAAAAGCGCTTCCCATTTCTTTGGGAAGCGCTTTTTATAGCAAAAAGTTCTATTTTAATACATTTTAATAAGCTCGCGCAAACAAGATGCGTTGACTTGAATGTTTCCCGGTCAGAATACATTTTCCTTCTCCGTCATCTTCAAACTGAGGTAAAGGTTTTAATGGAATACAACGGGTAGTAGCTTTAGTCAATTCCTTTATTTTGAGCTCCGTTTCTTTTGTTCCGTCCCAATGCGCATAAGCAAAACCTCCATTTGAAACCACATCAAAGAATTCTTCCCATGAATCTACTTTGTGTGTATTGTCGTTTCTGAATTTTTTAGCACGGTCAAACAGGTTGATTTGAATATCTTCGAGCAATTGAACTACATAATCAGCAATTCCTTCCAGATCAACAGATTTCTTTTCTTTGGTGTCCCTTCTTGCAACCTCAATTACACCGTTTGCCAAATCACGTTTTCCAATCGCAAGCCTTACCGGTACCCCTTCCATTTCATATTGAGCAAATTTGAATCCCGGACGTTTTTTCTTGTCCATGTCATACTTCACAGAAACGCCCTTCGATCGTAATTCCTTAATTATTTCATCAACCACATTGTTGATTTCTTCATTTGGCTTGGGGACAGGGATAATAACGACTTGAGTTGGTGCAAGCTTTGGAGGCAGCACCAAACCTTCGTCATCAGAGTGCATCATGATCAGGGCACCCATCAAACGGGTAGAAACACCCCATGAAGTAGCCCAAACCAATTCCTCCTTATTGTTTTGATTCAGAAACTTAACGTCAAAAGCTTTTGCGAAATTTTGACCAAGAAAGTGAGAGGTACCTGATTGTAAAGCTTTACCATCTTGCATCAATGCCTCAATAGTGTAGGTGTTATCTGCACCTGCAAACCTCTCATTAGCTGTTTTTTCGCCAATATACAATGGGATAGCCATCATATCCTGAACAAAATCAGCATAAACATGCACCATTTTTAATGCCTCTTCTTCGGCCTCGGCTCTTGTTGCGTGCGCCGTGTGCCCTTCTTGCCATAAAAATTCGGCTGTGCGTAAAAAAGGACGGGTGCGCATTTCCCAACGTAAAACATTGGCCCATTGATTAATCAATAATGGCAAATCCCGGTACGATTGAATCCAGTCACGGTAGGTATCCCATATAATGGTTTCTGAAGTAGGACGGATAATTAATTCTTCTTCCAGCTTCGCAGCAGGGTCCACCACCACGCCATTTCCGTCAGGTGCATTCATAAGCCTGTGGTGAGTTACAACAGCACATTCCTTAGCAAACCCTTCAACATGTGCCGCCTCACGACTCAGAAAACTTTTAGGTATCAAAAGAGGGAAATAAGCATTGACATGACCTGTTTCTTTAAATCTACGGTCAAGATCCGCCTTAATCTTTTCCCAAATCGCAAAACCATAAGGTTTTATGACAGGACAGCCACGTACTTTGGAGTTGCAAGCCAAACCTGCTTTGTTTACAATATCCAGATACCATTGAGAGTAATCTTCTGATCGGGAAGTAATTTCCTTAGCCATTTCTTGGTATATTTTTTGTTATTTAAATGTAGAGATAACATAGCTTAATGATTGATTCTGATTTGAAAATATCCTTTTAATCAATTAACTATTGTTAAATCTATCTTGTATTGAGGGTTTTAACAAAAATCCTCATCTAAAAATTGTATCTTTAATATATACATGGCACAAATTTAGATTTTTTCTAAAATAATTTGCCTTATTTTTAATATTCTTTGCCATTTCTTTACAACTATTTAAAGCTGTTAATATGAAAACCACTTTCAGGACCTCATTTTATGCTGTTAGTATATGTTTCCTTTTTAACCCTGCATTTTCACAAATTGAAACATCGCAGTACGATGATATTTATTTTGATGGAACTGAAACGGTTATAAAAAAGAATAAAACAGATAAGCAATCTTTAAATTCCGATAATGTAGAGATTTTTGAAGATGAATATTCTGAAACTGAAGTGGTAGAAGAAAATTCTTATAAAGAAGAATATATAGAAGATGAGAATTATGAACCTTACGAATATGAATATGCTTCTAAAGTAAGAAGGTTTCATAATTCAGCTCCCGGTTTTTCCTACTACAGCAACTATTATGTAGACAACTACTGGTACGACTCTTACAACCCTTATTATTACGGGACCAGTATTTATGTCACTCCTAATTATGGTTATTACAACGGGTGGGGGCCTTCTTATTATTATGGTTGGAATAATCATTATAATTATCACCACCAGAATCAATTTGGTTGGAATAACTGGGGATGGCGTTCCCCTAACCAAGGGTATGGTTTTTACGGATACAATAATTATGGATATGGTTATAATAATTGGTGCCCCAATTACGCTTACCAGTCGAATAACTGGGGATATAACTTCGCTTCTTCCAGCCCCAATGCCTCAAATTATGTTGTAGACCGAAACCGAAGAGGTTCAGATGTTGTCAGACGATCCGGAGCGCACAGCAGTTCTGCTCCCGGAGGGAGAATGTTGGCGGTGTCAAATAATAGCAACACAATTAATGGAGGGAGAACAACTGCAGAAAGATCAATGGTTTCAAGCACTAATGGTAAGAGTGGGGTCAGAAACAAAAATTCTTCCATGCAGTCAAACACAAGAAGGCCTGATACCTATGCCAATAATAAGGAGTCTTCAACTATAAATACAAGGAATAACAGCTATACCCCGCGAAGTAATTCAGGGACAAGAAATACATATACCACACCGCGGAATAATAACACTTATACCCCACGAAGCAATTCAGGGACAAGAAATACATACACTCCCTCCAGAAGTTCAACTCCTTCTAAGTCTGAAAGTGGTAGCAATCGCAATAATTCTTCAAAAGGCAGAAGCAGAGGAGGAAGATAATTTTACTGAAACAGGTAAAGGTGGAATAGACAACTATTCTGCCTTTTTTTTTGTTTGGGCCATTCCAATAATGATAATTCTTATCTTTACAAGTGCCTTAAATGAATTTTAACATATAATGATTGGATAAAAATTGAAGACGGCACAATTTTTCTCTTAATTATATTACATCTGAATTTTGAATTATTTTTGAAAGTCATTGGTAATTATTTAGAAAACATGTACATGAGAATCCTTTTTTTTCTTTCAATTTCCTTTCTGAGTCAAATTACTTTTGCTCAGTTAACCTCAGATGCCTTGTTGTTTAGTGAGAATCATCCCACTGTTAATGCACGTTCTATGGCCCTGGGGAATTCTCTAGGAGCTTTGGGGGCTGACCTTTCGACTGCTAATCTTAACCCTGCCGGAATCGCTGTATACCGGCGCATGGAATTCTCTTTGTCATTGGGTTCTCTTTTTGATAATACAACGACTGATTTTCTCAGCAACAAGAATAATGACAGAATGTCTCAGTTTTCTTTTGGTGGCGCTGGTCTTGTAGTAGCCTCTAAGCTTAGAAAAAACCGTAGTGGATGGAAGTTTGTAAATTTAGGAATTACTGTAAATCGATTAAGTAATTATGGTCGTACTTTTTCCTGGTCGGGATTGTCATCGGGGTCCAGGATTCAATCTTTTGCTGAAAACGCAAGAGGATACACTATAGGAGAACTTGATCCATTTGAAGGATGGGTTGCTTATTATGCCTATTTGATAGATTCTTCAGGGCCTGCAGCATATGTTCCAAATGGAGGAATTTCTGACAGCAGCTATACCTTTAAATCTGAAACTATCAGTAGAACAGGAGGTGTGAATGAACTGGGTTTGTCTGTCGCAGGTAATTTTAAACATAAACTTTATATAGGAGCAACTTTAGGAATTGATTTTCTCACTTTTAATGAGGATAAAGTTTATTCTGAGAGCGCAGACTCAATGGATTTTCAAACCTTTGATTTTGCTGAAAACCGCAATGTAAAAGGAACCGGCATTAACCTGAAACTCGGGATAATTTACAGGGTAAACAAATCTCTGCGTTTTGGCCTGGCTATTCACACACCTACTGCTTACAGGTTGGTTGATTCTTATAATTCAGGTCTGTACGGGCGGATTGTTTATGATAGTGTTCTGCAGGAAAGTGATTTTCCGATGGCGGACCAGGAACCTCTTGTCTTACAACATGATTTGGTGACTCCCTGGGTTTTTATGGGAAGTTTGGGAATAATAATAGCTAAAAAAGGTTTTATAGGAATAAATGTTGAATATGCTGATTATAGCTGGTCTTCATTCTCGTTGCTGGATAATGACAAAACAACATCTAATAATCAATTTATTTCTGATTTAAACAAGCGGATTCAGGGAGAATATCAAGGGACACTTAAAGCAAGGATTGGCGGTGAAGTAGCAATCGGTATGGGAAGGATTCGCCTGGGCTATCAGTTTCAAACCTCTCCCTACCAAAAACCTGTTACTGCTGTTTCAGATTTCAGACATGATATAAGTGTTGGGGCAGGTATTCGTTGGAAACACTTTTTTATTGACTTTTGTTATGTTCACACAATCAGTGATTTTCTTCATGTCCCTTATTCCTCTTCCACTTTGGTTCAACAGGTAACCGGTCAATCGCAAACAGGCCATGCCATGCTTACTTTTGCGGCCCTGATTTTTAAATAGATGATATGCATATATTAAAATAAAAAAGAGTCTCCGGTAAATCGAAGACTCTCAAATTTATATAATTAAAGTATGTAAGTAAGTCGCGTTTTATATCATATAAATATTTATTATCCAAAATTTATCTTGCAGCAATAGGCATTTGTTTTGGTTGTTTTTTTTGGGGTACTCTGATTTCGTATTTTGTCCCTTCGGGTAGGTAAATGGAATAAGTTATTTTTTCCAGAAACTCAGCGTAATTGATGAAAATATATTTGATCTCATTTTGTAAACTTAAAACAGTAGCGTAGAACTTAGAATGTTCGTAGACTTTCAGGTTGTACCTTCCGTCTTTTTTCAGGTAATCCAAAATAGCTTTTTTTCCCGTTGTACTTTCTACTCTTGCGTCAATTCTCAATGTTTCAGGTTCTCCTCTGACAATAGATACGTCTATCATATGAGTAGTGTCCAGATAAATAATTACAAAATCATTTGTAAGTGCTCTTGTCTCCAGTGTGAAATCCAATGTTGCCTGCCCTGACATAGAAGTCAGAGTACATTGTAATAAAAGGACTAAAAAATAAATTTTTTTCATGGGTGTAGGTTTTAGTCAATTAAATAAGTTTTTTAGGTTGGGGGATTTTAGTTAAATCTCATATAGGTAGTTTTAATAAATAATATTATTTACTGTCAGCCATAGCACCTTCCTTAGGTAATTCGAAAGCTGATTTGTAAATCATGTGTTTGGGTATATATACTATATACTTTATTTCTTCTTTTAATTCTCTGCCATTAATAAATATTACACCTTCATTTATGTTAGAGTTAATAGACATCTTTTTTGTCATGTTGTCTTTTGTGGCAGTTATATTATACCTTCCTTGCTTTATTAATACCTGAACAGCTTTTTCACTGGAAGCATTAGTTGCTATATTCAGGTTTATTAGTAGCCTTTGACTGCCTGTATGTCTTATTTCATAAGTGTTTTCGGGTAATTGCAAAATTATTTCGTCCATACCCTTAGTGTCTAATGCATAATGATGTACTACTTGTGAACCTAAGGCCTCCTGAGCGTTAGTGGTATTAAATAAGGTACATAGAAGTACGGTGATAATTAGGTTTAGTGGTTTCATGGTTTTTGTTTTAGGTTGATTATAAATAATTTCACCTGCAACATTAATACATGTTAAAACCAAGCCGAGTTTATAGTGATTGATTTACAGTTTATTACAAATATTATAATTTGTAATACTTCCAAATAGTGGACTGTGTTCTTTAAATTGGATAAAATCTATACAGTGGTTTAAAATCATCCGGGATGCAATTTTTTTGCATTTTTCCCTTGTTGAAATATTCAGTTCGTGCCTTTAATTCATTTTAATAAAAAAATGTTGAGATTTATATATAGAAAATATAAATTCTCATGAATCAGCTGCGATTTTAAAATATAACAGTTTGTTTTTGTGGTAGGAGTCTGAATTTTTTTGCTTTACTATAACTTTTTTAATGTTAAGTATAAAGTTTAAATCGATTAGACTTTAATTAAACTGTTGTTGTATAGTCATTATTTGAAGGTTTTTTTTGGGTTTTAATATAAAAAAAGAAAAGAAGTGTATCCAGATAATGGATTTTTTCCAAAATCGGAAACCTTTTTAAGGCTTTTCCGTAATCTTATATAACGGTGGATTTAAGAACTTGTTTCGGTTTAGTAATAAAATGTCCATTGGTCATAGAAAAAACATCAAATTTTATATCTAATTTTTAATAAGAAAAATATGAAATCTTATAATTACAAATCCAGGGAACCAATAAGGATTTTTGTGGTAGAAGATGAACCAATGTATAGAAGAATGGTGAAATATACAATGGAACTCAATCCGGACCATGAAGTACATGTATTTGAAAATGGTCAGGATTGTATTAATAATTTACATTTAAAACCTACAATTGTTTCAATTGATTATAGCCTCCCCGATATGAATGGAGGAGAGTTGTTGGTGAAAATCCATAATTACGATAAAAACATTAGAGTAATTATTTTATCAGGTCAGAAAGATATTTCCACTGCAATTGATTTGCTAAAGAAAGGTGCATCTGATTATCTGACTAAAGATAATGAAACCCAAGAGCGTTTACTTAACAGCGTAAACCTTTTAAAAGAGAACACTTCTCTGATTGAAGAAATTTCTTCTCTGAAAGAAGAGCTTTCCATGAAATACCAATTCGGTAATTCCATTATTGGGAGCAGTGAACCAATGAAGCAGGTTTTTAATCTGTTGGAAAGGGCCGTTGAGAATGAAATTACTGTATCTATTACAGGTGAAACGGGAACGGGTAAGGAAGTGGCTGCAAAAAGCATTCATTATAACTCCTCAAGAAAAAAAGGCCAGTTTGTTGCTGTTAATATGAGTGCTATTCCGCATGATTTGCTGGAAAGTGAATTGTTTGGGTATGAAAAAGGTGCTTTTACCGGAGCACTTGTTCGTAAACTTGGAAAATTTGAAATGGCTGACAAAGGGACGCTTTTTCTTGATGAGATTGGCGATCTGGAATTGAGTTTACAAGCAAAATTGCTCAGGGCAATACAGGAAAGAGAGGTTACCAGGATTGGTGGTAGCAAACCTATTAAGTTTGATGCAAGAATAATTGTAGCGACGCATAAAGACCTTGCTGAAGAAGTCAGAAAAGGTTCATTCAGAGATGATTTGTATTATAGAATATTGGGGCTGCCTATTGAGTTGCCACCTCTCAGAGACAGAGGGAATGATATTTTGGTTCTTGCTCAACATTTTTTGGAACAATTTAAACTGATTAATCCCAAAAGAAAATATCTTCAACTGGGATCAGATGCGAAAGAGAAACTGCTCAATTACAATTTTCCGGGAAATGTCAGAGAATTAAAATCGGTTATTGAATTAGCAGCTGTATTAACAATTGATAAGTCTATCAAAGGAAACGCTATACAATTCCGGAGTCCTCAAAAATCAATGGATTTACTGAATGGGGAGATGACCATAAAGGAATATACAAATAAAATTGTATATCATTACCTGAAGAAATACAGAAATGTGATGACTGTCGCAAGAAAACTGGATATGGGTAAATCAACTATTTATAAAATGCTGAAGGAAGATCGTGAATTAAACGAGCTTGTCGAAAGAATTTAGATTTTATTTACCTTGAAGTCTTTTCCAATTCCTCCGTAAATTATTTTTTAGGGAGGAATTTTTTTATTTTATATTTTTCTTCAGAAATTATCTGTTAATTGACATAAGTCAATGCTTTAAATCTTGCTATAGTTTATTTTAGCGATACGATAATTACGAAATGCTATATTAAGGTGATTATACACGACGAAAATAGTTAACCCCTTGCAGATTATTTTCCTGCACTAATTCTAATAATAATTTGATGCAACAAAGAATAACTCAGAGATAAAATGAAATACTGACTCTTATTCTGTGTAGTTAAATACTAATTAATCAGGCCGACCCTTTTACACCTTGTTATTTTAGAATTAGTTTGTCATGGAAAATATTAATTCGGATACAGTAATAATTTATTATAGCTTGTGTTTTGAGTTTGTTGATAAACTTTTTAATTATGATTTCAAAAGCTAATAATCTTAAAATGGATGTTTTTAAAGATATTTCCCTTTTGTATGAATTGTCATTAGCTATCGGTACGTCACTTGATGTCAGAGTGAATATCAGACATTTTTTATCTGCACTTGTAGATAAGACAGAAATTAATTATGCTTCAGTTTGGTTAAATAGCAGTATCGCTACAAACGGTAATTCTGATCTTTATCTTGTTTGCAGTTCTTCTTCAAGTATGGTAGATGAGTTTATCCTTCCTGAAGGTGGTATTATCAACAACTTGTTGGCTACAAGGTCTTTTGTGGTTGTTGAAGATAGTGATGTTTTGTTTAAGGATATAAACAATAAACACGAAACAGGTGTAGGGCAATATGTTTTGTACAAGGTTGGAGATATTGGATTTATGAAAATGTACATTCCCGTAAAAAACAACAGTACCCTCAATCAATCAAAATTAAATCAGTTGCAGAATGTAATTGATAAATTCGCTGTTTCAGTAAAAGCCTGTTTAGCTTATGAAAAGTCAATATTGGAAACACAGAGAAGAAAAGAAATTCAGGATGAACTGGAGCAAAGCGAAGAAAAGTATAAAACAGTAATTGATAATATTGCAGAAGGACTTGTTATTACAGACCTGGATGACAATCTTATCTTTATTAATGAACAAATGTGCAAGTTGGCGGGATGCAAAGTTGGAGATGTTCTTGGTGTTAAAGTTTGTGAAGCATTTGTCCCCGAACAATTTTGGGAAGAATACAGACATAAAACCCTTTCCAGAAAAAGAGGTGAAGGCGGGCAGTATGAAATTCCACTGAAATACAAGGACGGAACTCTTTGGGATGCCTTTGTTATTGCGTCTCCCTATAAAAATAAGAACGGTGATGTGATTGGTACTATCGGGGCAATAATTGATATTACTAAAAGAAAAAAAGAAAAGCAAGTTATCATTGAAAGTCAGGAAAAATTGCAATTGGTCCTTAATACCTCCCTTGATGCTATTGTTACTATCGATGATAATAGTAAAGTCACAGACTGGAATCATGTGGCAGAAAATATTTTTGGGTATTCCAGAAATGAAGCGATAGGAAAGACTTTACATAGCTTGATCATACCTGAAAGAATGAGAAATGCGCACGAAAAGGGTATGGGAAGGTTCATGAAATCTCAGAAAGGAGTGATGATGAACAAGAGAATTGAAATAATTGCAATAAGAAAATCCGGCCAAGAGTTTCCTGTAGAACTCAGTGTCTCTCCAATAAAAATTCAGGGAAAATTTTTCTACTCTGCTTTTATGCAGGATATTACCCAACGTAAGGAAAATGAAAATGCTTTAATTGAAGCCAAACAAACTGCCGAGAAAGCAAGAAATATTGAAAGACAATTTCTTGCCCATATGAGTCACGAAATCCGTACACCAATGAATGCAGTGATTGGTATGACTTATCTGTTGAGCCAATCTGATTTAACTGTCGAACAAAAAGAATATCTTGAAGCCCTTCAGTTTTCTGCCGATAGCCTCATGGAAATAATTTCTGACATCCTCGATTTGTCCAAAATAGAAGCTGAAGAAATTGAGTTTGACGCCAGACCGTTTTCTTTACAAAATATTCTCGATTCTCTTCAGAGAACTTATAGGTTCAGGGTGCAGGGAAAAAATATCTCCGTAGAAATTCATATCGATGATAATATTCAAACTCAAATAATTGGTGACCGGACCAGGTTAAATCAAATTTTGGGGAATTTACTAAATAATGCAAGTAAATTTACTTCTGAAGGTTATATAGGTGTAAATGTTGTTTTGGAAGAAGTGGACAATGATATGTATTGGGTTAATTTTCAAGTTTATGATACTGGTATCGGTATATCTGAAGAAAACCTGGGTAAGATTTTTGAAAGCTTCAAGCAGGCGTCTGCAGGTACTCATGGAGAATATGGCGGTACCGGACTTGGGCTTTCTATAGTAAAACAATTGGTCGAATTGCAAGGAGGGCGCATTAATGTTAACAGCGAATTTGGAAAAGGTACCATGTTCGAAGTGGTGCTTCCTTTCAGAAATTCAGGAATCAGCACTTTAAATAGTGTTGAAAATTATAGCTACGATAAAGGAATTCAGGATAGAATACAGGAACTCACTATTCTGATTGCAGAAGATAATCCTATTAACCAAAAATTAATAACTAGTATTTTTATGCAGTGGGGAGCCGATTTTGATTTGGTTTCCAATGGGAAAGAAGCTATTAAATATTCTAAAGAAAAGAAGTACGATTTAATTTTTATGGATATAAATATGCCGGTCATGAATGGTTATGAAGCTGTTGTTGAATTGAAAAAAGATCATAACAATCTAAATCATCAGACCCCGGTGATCACACTTACTGCTGCTGCTCTTCAAGAAGAAAGAAAAAGAATGTTCAAAGCAGGTGTAATGGATTTCATAACCAAACCTTTTTCCCCAAATCAACTTCAACAAACTATTGTTAATTGTCTTGACAAATCTATTAATCGTCATAAAGTAACTATTGAAAAAGCTATGATTCCTAATCAAAAAGATAATCTTCTTTATGATTTATCAAACCTTGCTAAATTTAGTCAGCACAACCCTGATTTTGTTTACGAAATGTTGAATATGTTTTTAGATCAGAACCCAAAAGACTTAGATAAACTTGATGAGTACCTCAAAATAAAAAATTGGGCTCAGGTAAAAGATATCGCTCATCAGATGAAATCCATTTATGGAACTTTGGGTATGATTGAACAACAGAATATCTCAAAAGATATTGAACATAACGTAAGAGACGAAAATGTTAATATGCAACACTACCTTGATTGGGCAAAACTTTTGAGAAAAGGCACTGAGGATATTTATGTCTTGTTGGAAAAAGAACTCGAAAAAGGAAAAAAATAACCAAAAGTAAATTTTTTATTGCAAACTTTCCCGTGGTTTTATTTACTACTTACTACTTCACTCGTTTTGTAAAAACTGTACCCTGCAGTAACATAGGTATTGGATAAGGTATTGACTTGTCTTGATTTCTTCTTTGTCCAGTTGTTTGGCTTTTTTTGACCCTGATGATGTTTGGCATATAAAGTCTCTCCATATAATGTGTTGTATTCGGTATTTACCAAACGAGGAGTTATGTAAAGACCGTAGTTCTTACAAGCATTTTTTATTGATATAATTCTTAACCTCAGTTCTCTGTTCTTGCAATCCTGTTTGAATGCCTGAAGGTTCATATACCCTAGTGCTTCGTTGATTTTATAAGCCATTATGGTAATTTCTTTTTTTGAGGCCTTTGCATTGTCTTGTTTTCTATTATAGAGGTTCAGTAACTTTTTTGCTTTAATAAATATGTTTTTGAATTCCTTATAATGGTATCGCTCAATTGTTTTAGTGTGTGGGTTGGCATATTGCTGCGCTTTCAGACTTGATACTGAAAATATACAAAGAATAGTAATAGTAAGTTTCATAATTTTTTGGTTTTATGTTCGATTAGATATCTTCAAAACGAGTGCCGAAACTATTGTGCTGGTTTACAGTTATTTACGATGATAATATTGTGTTATATGTTTTTTGGGATGGAAAGATTCTATTTTTTGAACATTATTTTTTCTTGTTAATGTTAAGATTTATAATGTTAATTTTCTTTCTGTTTTGTTTTACCAGGCTTAGATGCTGTATTGTTTTTTTTAATTGTCAGGTATACTGGCTAAATGTTTATGTTTTTTTTTTATTCTCTGTTTTTAGTTGTTTAGAAGATTGTATTAAATGTAAAAATGAGAAATAAAGTTTTTTGATATTAGCAATACTTATTTTGTCTTTTTTTTGGAATTCATTCCGTTAAATAGAGAGCTTTACAAATTAACTTTAGTTGTTAATGTGTTTTTGTAGATGTTAAGTTGTTGGTTTATAGTTTTTTATTGTGTGTTTTTTATTTTTTGTCTAACTTGGAATATAAATTGGATTTTAGTTGACACAATTATTTGTTAACATCCGGTTATCGCTAAACCCAAGTTTATTAGAAGTTAATTCTTTTATGAATCTATTAGCATAATTACTAAATCTATTTAATCATGAAAAAATCAATGTTAATTATCGAAGACAACAGCTTTATGAAAGCATTACTGGGAAACCTTTTCTCTCTTCATTTTGATGTGCACAGTGTATCAAATGGTTATGAAGCCCTTGAATGGCTTTATGATGGGAATATGCCCAATGTTATTATCTCTGACATTGTCATGCCTGAAATGGATGGCTTCGAGTTTTTGAAAAATATCAGAGGTTCAACTTTTTTTAATAACATCCCGTTGGTCATGTTATCTGGAGTAGATAAAAGCAATGATCGTATCCGTTGTTTACAAATGGGAGCTAACGATTACGTTATCAAACCTTTTAACCCTCAAGAATTGACAATCCGTGTTCAGAATTTATTAAAATCAGCCTGATTATGACTACAATATCTATAACCCAAAGCATTCTTTATGTAGGCAATGATAAAAATGTCCTAAAAATATTATTTGATACCCTTAATAAAGATATTGATATCTATCACGTAGAATCTCCTCTTCTTGGCTTTGCCTGGATAAGAGCGCAGGTTTTTGCACCTTCTCTTATTTTAATCGAGCAGAATTGTAAAGGGATAGATCCCTGTGATTTTAGTTTGCTTTTGTCAAAACGTTTTAAGAATAAAAATATCAGAGTGGCGGTCTTTGCCGATAATATTTATCCAAGGGATATCGCTAAAGCAAGAGAAAATAATATTGTCGAAATTTTTCAGAAACCTCTAAGTGCTCAACAGGCAAACCGCCTGACTTCATTAATGGAGATTAAAGTTGATTTGCAGGATGCCTCAAAAATGGAAGTCAATACCAGATCCAGAATTCCTTTATGGAAAAGATCATTTGATGTTTTCTGTGCATCCCTTGCCATTTTATTACTTTCTCCCCTTTTAATTCTGATGATTATTCTTATCAAACTGGATTCGAAAGGTCCTGTGTTTTACGCTTCCAAAAGAGCAGGAAGAGATTATAAGGTCTTTGACTTTTATAAATTCAGAACGATGAAGGTGGGTGCGGACAAAGAGTTGGAGAAATTGAAAAAACAATTAAATCAATATCGCGTAGAGGACGATTCTTCCCAGCCGATGACCTTTGAATGCAATAATTGCTCTGTGAATAATTGTACTAAATTGGCTATCGATAATCAGATAATCTGTGAAAAACAGTACGTGCAGATGAGTAAGGATGGGGATCCTACTTTTGTTAAATTGAAAAATGATCCTCGTATTACCAAATTAGGAAGATTTCTCAGAAATACCAGTATTGATGAATTGCCTCAGTTGTTTAATATCCTAAAAGGTGATATGTCAGTAGTTGGAAACAGACCGCTCCCCTTATACGAAGCCGAAGTTTTAACAACAGATAATGGAAGCCCAAGGTTTTCTGCCCCTGCCGGCCTTACCGGGCTTTGGCAAGTTCGTAAAAGAGGTCAGGATAGTATGTCGGAAGAAGAAAGAAAAAGCCTTGATAATGAATATGCTGAAAATTATTCCTTTTGGATGGATATAAAATTGATTATTCAAACGCTGGGTGTCTTTATTCAAAAAGAAAATGTTTAAAAATGAAACTTGTAATTTTATTTGCTTTGGTAATTTCCGGACTGTTGCTTAGTCAGTCTGTTTTTGCTCAACAGGATAGTTTAAGAAAAACTGAAGAGGCTGAGTTTAATGAAATCCTCAAATTTGTATATCAACTCCCTCCACTTGAAGGTTTGGTTCAAAGGGCTTTGGAAGTGTCGGCCTTAATTAAAAGTAAAGAAGGTGTCATCAAAGTTAAGGAAAATGAATTGCTCAGAATTAAAAATGACTGGCTGGATATTTTAACTTTTCAGGGCAATGTTGGCTATGGAAATGGCTTGCTGGGAATCAATCAAAGTAATCTTTCGACCGATGTTGTAACCAATACGAACTCTGTACGTTTCAGTATAGGTGTGGCTGTTAATCTTTCTCCTTCTTATTGGGTAGAAAGGAAACATGAAATTAATATTCGTAAAGGACACTTAGCTTATGCAGAGGCAATGAAAGATGATACAAGAGGTTTTGTAAGAGAAAAGGTTACGAATGCCTATCTTACCTTGGAGTATTATCGGGATATTTTTATTAAAGCAAGTGCCGGGTTCGAATCTAATCGGTCGACATTGAAAATGGCTCAGAAAAAATTTATGGAAGGAGATATAGAAATCTCTATTTATAATGATATTCAACTTAAAAATAATAAACTTAAACTGGAACTCGAACAGTATAAATTAAATCTTAAAAAAAACTATTTTGATTTGAAACTATTATTAGGAGGCTCAGTTTTAAATTAATATCCTTATTGCTACTACTACCCCGATTGAAAATATAAAAACTAACAATGAATTTTTTTCAGTTTATTAAATTACTTTTTCATCACGTGCTTCTTGTCATTCTTGTACCCTTATTGGTCGCAGGTATGGTCTATTACTTAACTGAAGGTGAAGAAAAAACTTACTCAAGTACGACTTCAATTTATACAGGTATTGCTTCTGGTTTTAACTTTGATATGCGTCAGGGGCAAGGGGACAGGTTTATGGTTCAAAGTATCTTTGAAAATGTTCTGACCATAATGAAGTCTGTGGACGTTAAAGTAGAGGTGGCCCTGAAATTAATTGCGCAGCATCTTTCGCAGAATCCCGATGAAATCAATGAACGGGTTTGCAGTAAAAAAAGTTTGCTCGAATTGCATAATTTAATTCCCGAAAAAGTAAGAAGGAAAATTACTGTTAAAGGTAACATGGAAGCTACTTTTGATAATGCAAAGGCTTATCTTAACAGTGAACCGGATAATGTTATTTATAAAATAATTCATTCCAAGCGATATATTCCCCACTATTCTGCCCATGCTATCAATGAATTGGCATTTAAACGTATAAAAACCAGTGATTTGGTTAGGATTGATTTTAGAACCACTGACCCCGCTATTACTTATTATACACTTCACTTCTTCTCTCAGGCTTTTATAAAGAAATACAGACTCGTTAAGGTGAGCGAAACTAATGATATTGTCAGTTATTTTGAAGGACAACTGATGAACACGCAGACAAAACTTGATGACCTCGAATCACAGCTTTTATCCTATAGAACCAATAATAATATTCTCGATTATACTGAACAGGTCAGAGCAATTGCGCAGAGAAGACAGGAAATGGAAGGCGATATCTATAAGGAAAAAATGAACCTCTCTTCCTCTGAATACTCCAGTCAGTTTTCAAGAGATCAACTCGATATGCATCTTGATGTCCTTAATAAAAATACTGAAATTGTTTTCAAAAGACAAGAACTCGAAAGATTGGCTGGTGAAGTAGGTATTGCTAAAGTGTTTAGTAATAACCCTGATGCCGACAGTATCAAACTGCTTGAAACTAAAATTGCTGAACTGAGGGTTGAAATGGAAAGTGACCTGGATGCAATTTTTGGTGTGAATTATAGTACCTCAGGTGTTAAAAGTAAAGATTTACTTAATTCATGGTTTGAAAATGTGGTTAAGGTGGGTGAGTCTAAAGCTAAACTTGAAATTTATAGTGAACGTAAAAATAATTTTGTTCAACTTTACAGAACACTCGCTCCTGTTGGCTCAAACCTGGTGAAAATTGAAAGAGAGGTGAAAGTGGCCGAAGCTGCTTATCTTAAAATATTATCTGCCTTGAATCTCGCCAAAATGAGGCAACAGAATATTACCCTTTCTACTAAACTGAAAGTAGTTGACGCCCCGCTTTTTCCCTCTGCTCCTGATCCGTCTAAACGTAAAATGTTGATTGTTATTGGGTTTCTGATTGGCTCGTTTTTTATTGTTTCTCTAGTGGTCTTACTGGAGTTTATTAATCGAAGCATTAGGCAACCGATTAACTTTGAAAGTCTTACGGGTTTGAAGATGGCTTCTGCTTATCCTTTCTTTTCTAGCCTTAACAGAAAAGTGGATCGTAAAAAGCTGGACTTTATTCTGACTCAGAGATTGATAGAGTCTGTTCAGCATAAAATGGCCGCTGTAAATAATGCTACCAATAATACCAAATTTATTGTTGTTACCAGTATGTATGATGCTGAAGGGAAATCTTTTGTCTCTAAAAAACTGGCCAAACAATTAATTTCCATAGGCCATAAAGTTGCTTTGTGTTTACCCGATGCAGGGGAATCGGGAGGTCAGGTTACACAAAAATCGGATCCGATAGATGATATGCTTGAAATTAATTATTATAACCCTGAACATCACTTAAGTAAAAGGGCATCTTTGCAATCAATAGCAGGCTTTGTTGATGATGTTGATTATATGGTGCTTGAATTGCCTCCCCTCCAAAATTATCTTACTTCGCATTCTGTCCTTAAAGAAATTGATATCTGTTTGCTTGTATCCAGAGCAAATCGTTCATGGACCACTTCTGATACCAAAACATTGGATAACATTAAAAGTATTTCCCAAAATGAACCTATGTTGTTCCTCAATGGAGTGAAACTACACTTTTTAGAAGAAATAATTGGTAAAATACCTAAGTTCAGATCTAAAATTAGAATCTTCTTCAGAAAACTAGTTTACCTCGAATTAAAGAAATAATTTTATGTTCTCCAAAAATCCAATTTCAAGAAAAAGCGGAGCAGATATTATTTACTCCCCAATCCTGTTTCTTGTTTTGATTGCTTTAATCTATAGCATAAGTTATAGGGTGTCTTCCAATTGGATGATGCTTGTTGCTCAGTTCATTGCTACTAATATAGCGGGTATATATTTATGGAATGTGTTTAAAAATCCCCGGATTGCCGCTTGGTCTGTTTTGATTTATTGTTTCATTTGGAGTATGATTGCCAGATATGTTTATGCCTACTTGTGGATTAAACAGCCTTTTGGTCTTGGGGTCGATCTCCTTATGGCTTTGACTCTCGGTGCTATGATCTTTAGTGGGGGCAGGCAGGTCAATTACGGAGTATTAAAAAATCGTCTGGTTCTTATCTCTTTTTGTTGGTTTTTCTTTGTCTTTTTACAACTCTTCAACCCTTTCGCAGTAAGTTCTGAAGCTTGGGTCTATGCTATGCGTTGTTATGCATTATACCTTTTTCTGGCTATTGTTATTGTGTATCTCTTGCTTAATAAAAGATCTGATCTCGATATATTTATTTATATTTTTATCTTGTTTTCTACATTGGGTGGGATTTATTCCTGGACTCAGTTAAATCTCGGATTGAATTATGCTGATAGTATTTTTATTCAGCCTAAACTGGACAGACATATGCTTTGGGGAAAATTAAGGGTCTTCTCTATTTATGAAAATGCTGGACAGGCAGGGGTAACTCTTGCACATGCTGCTATTATTGCTAACATATTGTTCATTCATGAAAAAGTAAAAAAAATAAAATTATTTTATTTTATAGGTGCTATTGTTTGCTACTATGGTATGGCGGTGTCAGGAACAAGGGGCGCCTTGGTAATTCCAATTCTTGCAATTCCTGTTTATTTGCTTTTTAGCAGAATGCCTTCTGTAACTATCATAGGGGCTTTAATCGGCTGTGCCGCCTTATTTATTTTATTGTTTACTACTATCGGTCAAAGTAATTATACCATTAATCGGATGAGAACGGCCTTTGATAAAAATGACGCTTCTTATCAGTACAGAATGGATGCCCGGGCTCATTATGCTGAATATATGAATAAGCATACTTTTGGCTGGGGGGTCGGTTCGGCAGGGTATTGGGGTAATCGATTTAATGGCGAAGATAATGTTATGAAAGGTACTGATGGTGGCTATGTTCAGTTACAGGCTGAAGTAGGATTTGGAGGACTTATTATTTATTGGGCTTATTATGCTTTTGTCTTATCTCTTACCTTTTGGTTGCTCATCAAAATGAAAACTTCTGATTTGTACTATAAAGTCCTCGCCCTCTCTTGTGGTGTTGTCGGCTTGTTGGCTGCTAATTACGGGAATAGTGTAATTTATCAATTGCCAAGCAACTTAATTGTAAGTATAAGCCTGGCATATATGTGGCTTGCAAGAACTTGGTCTAAAGGTGAAAAATTCCCGGAATTTAAATCTCACTTCAATTAATTTTTTATTTCCTTTTCTTTTTCTCTAAGTGATGATGTTCTTTGAATATCATCTTTTTTTTTGTTTTGTTTTTTATTGTTATCAAATGTCAATGATTTTTATCCACTGTTAATTTAACTTTATTCTCAGAATTTAAGGGTTAATCAAAAGGGTTTTCCATAAAATAGACAGTTTCTTTTATTTGGACAAACGATAGGTCTTTAATTGACCTAAGTGACTGAAATTCAGTCATTTGTTTAGTGGCACAGGCTTGGCTTTATATGGATTACAATAAGGTTAACTAAATAAAAACCAATGGCTAGATTAGCAGATTCTAAATTAATTAAAACTCCCGTCATTTACGACACAAGAGGCAATCTGAGTTATATAGAAAGCGGGCAAAATATTCCTTTTGAAATTAAGAGGGTTTTCTATTTGTTTGACGTACCCGGTGGTACGGTCAGAAACGGACACGCTCATCATAATTTACATCAGGTTATTTTTGCTTTGAGTGGTTCCTTTGATGTTGTTCTTGATGATGGATTTGACAATCAAAGAATTCAATTAAATCGTGCGCACAACGGCTTGTATCTGCCTAATATGATTTGGAGAGAATTAGATAATTTTTCTTCTGGTGCAATATGTATGGTTGTAGCTTCAACTCATTATGACGCGACGGATTACATTCGAAGTTATGATCAGTATTTAAATTTAAACAATCCTTCTAAATCAATTATTGTATGAGACACAATACTTCTGATATTCAAAGTGACAAAATTGGAAATGGTACTACAGTCTGGCAGTTCGTTGTGATTCTGCCAGGGGCTGAAATTGGTGAAAATTGTAATATCTGTTCTCATTGCCTTATTGAAAATGATGTTTGGATTGGCAATGATGTAACAATTAAATCTGGTGTTCAGGTTTGGGATGGTCTCTTTCTTGACAATAAGGTTTTTGTTGGTCCCAATGTTACTTTTACTAACGATTTATTCCCGCGTTCTAAACAGTATCCTGGTGAGTTTGCTAAAACAAGGTTGCTTGAAGGGGCCTCGATAGGTGCTAATGCTACTATTCTCGCTGGTATTACTATTGGTAAATATGCCATGATAGGTGCAGGTAGCGTGGTAACAAAAGATGTTCCTGACTACACTGTATGGTACGGGAACCCGGCTAAAATGAAAGGGAAAATATCCCCGGCTGAAGTAAAATAAATCTCTTTGGATTGTCCTTAATCCATTTTAAATAAAATATTTTAACATAGGTTGACTTGGTTCCCTTTTTTATCCCAAATCAATCAATAAAAATAAAGTTATGTTAGCTCTTAAATTTAAAAGACAAGTTGAATTCCTTAACCTGAAAAGGGTGAATCAACAGCATCAAAATGAAATTGCAAAAACGATGACCCATGTTCTTGCTTCAGGTAAA
>CAJQOX010000062.1 GCA_905480075.1 uncultured Aureispira sp.
ATTGTAATTTCCTGCACTCAAACCTGTGGCGTTAAAACCGGTAAATCCATTGTCCCAAAGGTAGGAGAGGGGTTGTGAACCTCCAGTGGCGGTGACTTCTATACTGCCTGTATTCTGTGTGCAGATAATATTTTCTGATGTGGTGCTGACCAGCAAAGGAGGGGTGCTGAGGGTAAAAGTGGTCGGGTCAGCAATTGTGGATGTGTTCGGATTGTCAGAAACAATGCTGTCCTTCATCGGTGAAGGCAGGTTGCTGAGTATAGCCTGATTGGTATAGGTACTGCTGTTATAATCGCAGGGAATCCTTGCATCAATACTGAAAGATGAAGTACCTTTTGGCAGCAGGTCGATGGTAAAATTGGCTGAATTGCTACCTGTGGTATTTGTATTGCCCGATAATTGAAGGTTATTGATATTGTAGGGGTCAGAAACCCATTGAAAACCATTGCTTAGTATATCTTCAAAAATAAGCTGATTGTTAATGTCGGTAAAGGACTGATTGAAAAATTCAAAGTGATAGCTTATAGTATCTCCTGCTTCAAAAGTGCCTGTTACCGCCTTGGTCATCTCTACACCGAAGGAACAACTGCAGCCATCGTTTCCTGATTTGCTTGGGCCGCTGCCAATCTGAACGGCAATGCCAGTAATCGGATCTATTTTTATCATTTTTGTACCCTGATAGCCCAAAATTTCTCCCTGCGCATTGAAGTACATCGCACCCGTCCAGCCAAAGCTGTTCACTGCCAAGGGGGCATTACCCGGGATTTTCGTCTGAACGCCGCTATTAGGGTCGATTTTAAATAATAGCTTAGGGCTTCCTGACCATCCGTAAATCATATTGTCTACGGGATTGAAAACTATATCGGCAGAACCGTAAGTTCCTGCAGAACCTACGGTAACAAAGGTCAGGTTATCGATATCTATTTTCCGGAGGGTATTATCGCCATAAACATAATAATTACCCATATTATCGAAGGTGCCTCCATTTTTGAAAGTGTTGAGCCCTGATACGTTGCCCAAAAATTCAACGGCACCTGCTGCATCAATTCTGAATAGTTTTGAATCATTCGTGCCCATACCGTACATAAGGTTGTCAAGCGGGTTGTAGGCCAGGGAATTGAAGTTGTCCACATTGCTGTTCGACGAAATATTGGCAACAGGATTGAACTGAATAGGGTTAACATCAACCTTGTAAAGCAGATAATTATTGCCCGAACTGGCACTCTGATATAAGGAACCGTCGCATTCAAAGGCTTGACATGCTTCGTCAACTGTCCCATCATTGTCGTTGTCAATGCCATCACCACAGATTTCAACAGCGGTTAATCTGAAAGGAGGGAAGTTGTTATCTGTTTTTTCTTCAAAATGAAAATTGGAATAAAAGAAAAACATCCCGGTATAAGATAGTATGAAAAGGGTAAATTTCAGCATTAATTTTTTGTTGAATTCATTCCTGTGTGATCAGTATTTATTCAGCAAAAGTAATCAATTTTTGATTCTGATACTAATAATGATACTTTTTTACATTTTTATGAATATCACAATAATTATTACTTAAAGGAAAAAATCAACGTTTTTCTACTTTTGTTGCTGTATTTTTTGTTCTGAGTACATAGATTCCGGGCAAAAGTTCAGAAAGGTCTACAATGCTATGTTGGGTATAATTTATAATGAAGCTTTCCTTTAGCATTATTTCCTGTCCGATAAGACTGAAAAGCTGTATGTTTTCTCTTTCTTTCAGGCTGCATTGAATAGTAATTTGATTAATAAAAGGATTGGGGTAAATAAGAACCTGTTCCTTTTTTTTCTCAATAAATACAGATTGTATATCAGAAAAAGAAAAGCTTCCGTTAAAGTCAGTTTGCCTGAGTTGATAATAGGAAGTACCGGGGTAGGGGTTGAAATCCACGGCAGAATAATTCATCATATTTAATAAAGTGCCCTCTCCGTCCACCTCCGTTACAGCTTCCCAGTTTATACCATCGGCTGAACGTTCCACAGTAAAATAATCATTATTCGTTTGTGAAGCAGTCTGCCAGTTCAGGTCCACAGTGAAATCCTTTGCTACGGCATCAAAACTTATTAAATCAATAGGAAGAGAACCGGGTATTCTGTTGGCAATAGTGAACCAGTTGCCTGCAGAAAAACTAACATTATTGAAGGTGGCAATATTACCGGCAAAGGAGGAAATGGAAACGATAGCTGCATTGACAAAGGAACCGTCATCGCTGTCTATCAGCAAAACCAGGTCACTGTCAAGACCCATCGGAAAATTTGTGATATCTACATCCACCGTAACGGTTCCCACATCCCCTGTCTCATCCACTCTCCAGATCTTTTCTGAACGATTGGCTATCAATGTGGTGGGAACATCAAAGGTGTTGGGGATCGTAATATTGTTATTGTCATGTCCCCAAAGCATAAACTCGCCATCATCCATTCCCGAAGGCGTGTTGATACGTACTTCAGCTGTACCCTGAGCATCAATATGAAAGTTGTTTATATCATCTCTGCCAATTCCGGCCACTTCATTTTCATAGGTGCCAAAGACATCAAAGGCATACAGATCATTGGCCACAGGAATATTGTATTTTGAAGACAGGTAATTATTAACTATTTTTCGTTGTGCTGAATTTAATATAACATTGTAAAGCAGCACCTCGCTGAAATCACCAAAATGAGCCTGTGCGGGGTCATAGCCGCCATTGACAGCATCCTGTTCTCCTGCAATTGCTAAACAGCCTCCGCCCGAAATAGCAGTGCCTGAAGTTAATGTACTTACAGAAGTAAGATTGCCATTGCTGTAAAATCTTGTATCTCCACTTGAACCCTGCCAGGTATTGCCAAGAATTCTGAATGTGTTGCCATTGACCGGAGTTCCGGTATTGGTATTAGGGCCTCGGTAAATATTCAGACTACTGCTGTTGAACCAGAGGTATTCGTTATTATTTGAAGGAATTGCATAGGAAAGTAGTGCATCATTTGATTCATTATTTCTGTTCACTAAGATGGCAGTAATCTGTCGGGAGGGGAAATCTGTAAATCCATTGTGTATCAATCGTCCGTTACTTTGTTCAAATCGTACAACAGGCTTGCTGTTAAGAACATTGTTGTAATACCTTGGGCAGAAACCTGCAGTAGTTTGTGTGAGGTCATGTGCATTTCCGGAAGCATCGGTCCACAAAGATATATTTGTCCCGTTGGCAGTCACAGGCAAATCTCCTGATTTTACCCATAATTTATTATTGCTTGCTTTTCCTACACCTCCGGGTCCCAGATGTCCAAACAAATCATTGTCTGAAATTGTATAGGTCGTGACCATATTCGTTCCCGGGCTTGCGTTTACAGGTGCTGATAAAGTGAGAACAATAGTTTCAGGAAGTTCTTCTACTGCATCATCTGTAATAGCTGCAACAATATTACTGACTGTTGTACCACCGGCAATAGTTACTGTTCCATTGGCTAATGTGTAATCTGTTCCACCTCCTGTAGCTGTTCCGCTGAGTGTATAATTTGCTGTAACATCTACTCCGGTAGGAGCATTGAGTTCTACTTCAAAAGAAACAGGAGAAAGGGATTCTGAACCGGAAGAAGCGACGGTGCTGAATTGTATTTGTGGCAAAACGTCATTGTCATTGATCGTGTAAGTATGTGTTATTAT
>CAJQOX010000063.1 GCA_905480075.1 uncultured Aureispira sp.
GCCTGATGCATCTCTTTGCTCTACGAAACTTCGAATAATTAACGAAACCGGCAATACAAGTGCTTTCGTGGCACCTGGTGGACATATCTACCTTTACAAAGATCTTTTACAGAATATCAAATCCGAAGCCCAGTTTATTGCTGTTCTTTCCCACCTTATGTCCTGTTCTCAAAAACGGATGTCAATACTAAAGCTTGAAGAAAGGTTTTCACAGAGTTTTTTGATTGACCTTGCATTGGGTGGCGACCTGGGTGTTGATATTTCCCTGATTATCAATGAGCTTAAAAATGTACCTTATGACAGCCTGCAGGTTCAGGATTTAGATACAGAAACAGAAAATACAGTTTGTGAGCTTGGATATGATATTCAGAGCTATTCAAATCTTTTTAATGATGTTATCTCAAAAGATTTGATGTGGTACGATTTATTTCCAAGAAACAGAACCGAATATGCTACACATTTATACAATGTGGTTAAAAATTATTCACAATGCATTCTTGCCGAAAAGGACGGAGAATCTGAATATCTTAATTTCAAAACCTCTCTGAATCAGTAGAAGCATCAGATGAATTCATACCCTGCTGTTTAAATAATCTATAGGAAAAAAAACCTTTTTAGTAATTGTTTGTTTACCATTTATAGACAATTACTGATTAAAAATCATTTTGACTTCAACTTTTTGTGTGGTAATAAAATGGGCATTCTTTCCTATTCACCTCAGAGAGTTGCTTTTTATTTCAACCCCATATATTTTAAATAAAACTAATCCTGAAAAAATAGAATTTCAAGAACATGATGCAAAGGATTTCGATAATTATTTTATTTATCATACTCAGTCTTAGTGCAAATGGTCAAAAGCGTGTTACATTAAGTGGGTTTGTAAAAGACGCTACCTCCGGAGAAGATTTGATATATGCCAATATCTATAACAAAGACAACAGCCTGGACGGGGTAGCTACAAATATATACGGTTTTTATTCTCTTTCGCTTTTCCCAGGAAAATATACAATAGTAACAAGCTATATTGGATATGATGACAAGGAAATTATAATAGATCTTAAAAAAGATACAACAATTAATATCGAGATGTCCTCCGGTGCTGTTTTTGATTCTGTGATTGTTGTAACAGATGAAAGAGGCAATGAAAATGTTGAGAGTACTAAAATGGGTACTATAGAACTTGACATAAAATCCATAAAAAAACTTCCTTCATTAATGGGAGAAGTAGATATTCTGAAAACTATCCAATTACTTCCCGGCGTGCAATCTGCAGGAGAAGGGACATCGGGGTTTTATGTACGGGGAGGCGGAGTTGATCAGAATCTTATATTGCTGGATGAGGCAGTGGTCTATAATGCGGGGCATTTACTGGGGTTCTTTTCCGTTTTCAATTCTGATGCTATAAAGAAAGTGACATTAATTAAGGGCGGGATGCCTGCAAATTACGGCGGCAGGATATCATCTGTACTCGATATACAGATGCGGGATGGCAACAATGAAAAGTTTGGCATTGAAGGGGGGATAGGAATTATATCATCCCGTCTTACTGCACATGGGCCAATAGTAAAAAAGAAAGGATCATTTATAATATCCGGTCGCAGGACCTATGTATTCGATATTGCACAACCATTCCTTACCGAAACAGCTTTTAATGGGACAAATTATTATTTTTATGATTTGAACATTAAGGCAAAGTACAAGGTAACAGACAAGGACCGTTTGTTTCTTAGCGGTTATTTCGGCCGGGACGTTCTCAATCTGAAAAACCCGGATCGGGGATTTGTATTTAATATGCCCTATGGCAATGCCACTGCAACACTCAGGTGGAATCATATATTTGATGACAGGTTATTTATGAATTTTATTTTTGTATATAACGATTATGATTTTTCAGTTTCCGGAGGTCAGGATAAGTTTTCATTTAAATTAAATTCAGGGATCCGTGATTTTGGAGGAAAAATAAGTTTTGACTACTACCCCAATCCCAGACATCAGATAAAATTCGGATTTGATTATACTTATCATACATTTACACCCAATCGTGCCGAAGCATTTTCTGGTGATGATGCCTTCATAATAGATCCCGATAAAAAACGGGCGCATGAACTGGGTTTATACCTTACAGATGATTGGAAAATCAGTAAAATATTCAGTGTCAATGTTGGATTAAGATTTTCGATGTTTCAGCAAGTAGGTCCATATGAAGGCAAATTAGATACGAATCGTACCTACGCAAGTCTTGAACCTGTACAGACCTATTTTGGGATAGAACCACGTTTTAGCGGTAAAGCAACCGTATCAAAAAACTCCTCTATTAAAGCCGGGGTAACTTTGGGCCGTCAATATGTACACCTTGTTACAAATTCTACAAGTACACTACCAACAGACCTTTGGGTACCAAGTACAGAAAAAGTAAAACCACAATGGGGCTTGCAGTATGCATTGGGATATTTCCACAACTTTTTTGACAATACGCTGGAGGTATCTTTCGAAGTATTTTACAAAGACATGTACAACCAACTGGATTACAGTGAAAATTATACACAAACACCAGATACAGATATTGAAGACCAATTCATATCGGGCAGAGGAAGGGCTTATGGACTTGAGTTATTTGTACGTAAACAAAAAGGAAGGTTTACCGGATGGATAGCCTATACACTTTCGAGATCAGAAAGAATATTTGATGGAATAAAGGGAGATGCCTATCCAACAGGATTTGACCGCACACATGATTTATCAGTTGTTTTGAGTTATGATATTTTAGATTGGTTTACGGTAAGTTCAACCTTCATTTTAGGTTCCGGTGCACCTTACACTCCAATAAAATCTGTCTATCTTGTTAATTTCATGCCGACATTAGAATACGGATTGCGCAATTCTGCCCGTTTGCCACTCTATCACCGACTTGACATCAGCCTGTCATTCAGGTTAACGAAAAAGAACAGACCCTTTGAAGCGGATATGGTATTATCGGTATATAATGTTTATGACCGAAAAAATATTTTTTTCACCTATACCGCCCCTGAAACAGATGCATTATCCGGACAGATAGAACTCAAATCCTATCAGGTATCATTATTTCCTGTAATACCCGCCATCACTTTAAATTTCAAATGGAAACAACCAAAAAAGGGATATTACAAAGAAAAGAAAGCAGCAAGAATAAGCAAAAGGAACTCAAAAAGAAGCGAATAGTCTGATATACTATCGATGAAATAAAAAAACCCGGAGAAAATCACCGGGTTTAAAAAAGATACAATTCAATTGAGAAATCCCTAACGGAAACTCTCATTAATTTTTTCAAGTACAACAGAACCCGGACATAAATCTTTTTCTTTCAATTGATTGAGCGGTGTATCTACCGTATTATTGATTGCATGTAAATCCTTACTTTCAGAATCGATATAAAAAAGGCCTGTAAGAACCTGACCTTTTGCCTTCGCATCGAGTAGTTGATTCACAGCAGACTGTCTTCCATGTGGATTCCAGTTAGGGGCTAATTTAGAAAGGTGTAACATAGAACCGTCATGCAATTTCACATAAGATGACAACCCTTCAGCATACTTTACAGAAATTTCCTTTTCTTCAGGCACAAAATCGATCGTACCTGTCGCTTCATGATGATCTCTTACATAGGAGTAAGATTTGGTAGAAGTAGTGGTATTATTAAAAGTCACACAAGGAGAAACAATATCAATAAAAGCAAATCCGGGGTGAGACATAGCAGCTTTAATAAGCGGCACTAACTGAGATTTATCTCCTGAAAAGGAACGAGCGACAAAGGTACCCCCCAATTCCAGGCACATACCAACCAAGTCAATCGCAGGAAAAGGAGTAGGCGTTTTAGTTTTAGAAACAGAACCAAAATCAGCGGTAGCAGAGTCCTGTCCTTTAGTAAGACCATAACAGCCGTTATTCATTACGATGTACACCATATTAAGGTTTCTTCTGACTGCATGAACAAACTGTCCCATACCAATAGAAGCAGTGTCACCATCACCGGACACCCCCAGATATATTAAATCCTTATTGGCCATATTAGCCCCGGTAGTGACAGAAGGCATTCTACCATGCACAGAATTGAAGCCATGAGAATTCCCAAGGAAATAAGTAGGAGTTTTAGATGAACATCCAATACCCGAGACCTTAGCCAGTTTATGAGGTTCGATAGACATATCATAACAAGCCTGAATAATAGCTGCCGAGATAGAATCATGACCACAACCAGCACAGAGTGTAGAGATTGCTCCTTCGTAATCAGATTTGGCAAAGCC